>NZ_CBFFRJ010000001.1:0-116969 GCF_965644225.1 Phytobacter sp. V91
TGCAGCATCGCTTTTATCCGTCTTATTGCGGGTCAGTTCAGTCTTGCCAAAAGCGCTGATGCGCGCCGGATTTTCGAGGCTTACCCTGCAGCCGCTGTCAGCCAGCAGAGTGGCAAGTTCAGCGCTATAGCAACCGGTGGCTTCCATGCATACGTGGCAGTCGCCAAAGCGCTCCAGCCAGGCCAGGAACTCACGGCATCCGGCAGGAGTGTTGGCGAATTTTTTGGTTTTATATTTCTGTGTGGGTAACAGGACAGCGACATCGAATTTTGCTTTGGCGATATCCACGCCGACAGGAATGAGGTTCATCATGCCACTCCGTAACCTTATGAATATAATCGCCGGACCATCCTTATATGTGGGTGCTCAGTGGCACAGGATACCGTTCGGTCTTGAGGCGACAGGGAAATGGGTTGTCGGGGCATAATCTCTCCCACGGGCTCAGAGGCACCAGGGCCGGGTGATGCTCACCGACAACCCCCCCGATGATCAGTCGGGGATCTTCCCCGCCTGAGCGGGGAAGGTCAAGACATAAGGGCCGGGGTGAGGGTGTCTTAACCCACGCGCTGTCTGGTCATTGCCAGCAACTGGCTGACGTCCGCAGGGCGGGTATCGCCGCTCGCCTTATCAATAATAGAACTATAAATATGGGGAATGATTTTACTCACACCTGCATCCAGCGCGATCTGTAAAATCTCCGCGTAATTTTCCAGATCTATCCCCCCCGTCGGCTCCAGCCAGAAGTCAGCACGCGCACAGGCCTCAGCCACGGCCTGATACTCCTCGCGACATTTCAGCCCGCCCATCGGAAAATACTTTATTGAGCTGCCGCCCATATCTTTGAGCAACGCAATGGCCGTTTCCACCGGCACAATCGCGTCAGCGCTCTTGCTGCTAAGAGGCCCGGTGGAGATCTTAACCTGCCCTGGCGTACCCGTTGGGGAGACCAGCCCGTTGACAACTGTTGCAGATTGCCCGAGCAAGGCGCGACTGGTCGCCACCCCGGTAAAGACCTGGTTAACATGCTGGGGTTGTACCTCGCGGGAGATAGCGCTCACCATCGCTGACTGGTTCGGATCGCCCGCGCCCAGACCAACGGAGAGTGCATTGTCGATGCGCGCTGCGTACTCACGCATGTCCGCTACGGCCGTGGCGACGTCCGGGTAATTTTTGGACAGCACGCCCACCAGCACATGACCTTCGGCGGCTTCAAAAATGGCGCTGGCGTTCTCTTTGCTACCTGCCAGGACATTCAGACAGACGCGATCACGGTAAAAATTGGGGGTCAGTTTCATGCGGTTTGCTCCTTGTTCAACTCTTCGGCAATGCGCTTTGCCACGATAGCCAGCTGCGCCGGACTCACACTGCGGACATCGGCCTCAATAATCCCTTCATTGGCTTTGTAGCCACGGAAATAAATAGCGTATTCCCCCTGTTTAAGGGCGCTGACAAGCTCAGCGGTGGCAACGCCGGTGATGGCTTCATCAAATTTAATTTCGCTGCGGGCAATGTCACGCCCGGCACTGTCCCACACCACGCGGGCGCTGACGCCATTAAGGGTGTTCAGTTGGTCAATAAAGGGGGTCATTTTGGCCACCATCTCCGCCCCACTCTCTTTACTGGCGCTCAGAAAGTGTTCAATGGCGCAGGTCAGGCCAAGAATGCCCTCTTTCCCCACTTTCATCGCCCGGCCAATTCCGCCAGCCTGGCGTTTAACCCACTCAACATACTGGGTTTTGCCGATCACCAGACCGCTGGTTGGCCCTTCGATAGCCTTCGCGCCGCTGTAAATCACCAGCTCAGCGCCTGCACGGTAATAACGCTGCAAATCCTCTTCCGCTGCGGCATCAACAATCAGCGGCAGGTTATGTTTGCGCGCCACCACGGCGGCCTGCTCAACGCTGAGCATACTTTTTTGCACGCAGTGGTGTGACTTGATGAACAGGACCGCGGCGGTACGTGGCGAAATGGCAGCCGCAAGTTGCTCTGCTGAACATTCGTTGGCATAACCGGCTTCCACCACTTTGCCTCCCCCGAGAGCCACCATGGTGCCCACCGGCGCGCCGAAGTTGACGTTATGCCCACGCGGCAGGACGATTTCGTTGTTTTCTATCGGCGTGCGGTGCAGGTTTTCCAGCAACCAGTCACTGTCTTTTACCAGTACAGCCGCCACCGACTGAGCAATCCCTGCCGAGGCGCAGGAGACCACGGTTGCTCCTTCAACCTCCAGTAATCTGGCGATGTACTCCCCGGTCTTATTCACCAGATCTTTCATTTCGAAGTAGTGGTTCATACCACTTAGCACCGCCTCGACCACCTCCGGGCGCGGCGTAGAGACACCAAGCGCGGTCATGCGCCCTGATGCGTTAATCACTTGTTTTAAATTGTATTTCTCATAAATCGAAGGCATGTTCTGCACTCCCTTGTTCGGTCATATAGCCCTTGCCCGCACGAATGGCGGCCAGTGGCGTCAGTAACTGGTCGGCCTGTAAGCTGTCATTTTCCGCGTCAGTAAACAGAACCGGCTGACGGCGCAGGTCAAAAATGGTCAGGTCAGCGTCAAAGCCTGGCGCCAGCCGCCCTTTGCGGCGCAGACAAAGACCCTCGGCGGCATGGTCGGTGACGCAGGCGATCACCTGGGGCAGTGACATTCCGATAGCGAGAAATTTGGACATCACTTTTGCCAGGGAATACACCGGGCCATGAATTCGATTGCGGCAATAGATATCGGAGCTGATGGTGTGCGGCAAAATGCCTGCCGCAATCGCCTGTTGCGCCACCGCAAAACTAAAGCTGGCGCTGCCGTGGCCCACGTCCAGGCGCACGCCACGGGCAATCGCCCGGGTAACGGAGGCCCGAAGTTCGCCGGATGGCGTCAGAATGCGGTTAGGCTTGCCGTTATAGCAGTGGGTAATGATGTCCCCGGCGCTCAGGCGTTCGGCAATCTCGTCGAGGTTTGGCGGGTTATTGCCGATATGCACCATCAGCGGTAAATCGCCGTTCTGTTGCTGCATCGCCTTCGCGCGTTCCAGTGGCGTAATACCGTTGTCGCCGACCACGCTGCTGCTCATTCGCGCCTTCAAACCGACGATAAAATCCGGATAACGCTTCACCGCATCGCGCACGGCGGCGGCGTCAATATTCGCCATATTCGCCAGCTCATTTTGCGTAATCAGCCCCACGCGGGAGATATTCAGCAGCGCATAGACCTCAGTCACCGCGTCACGCGTGATCGTGTAGAAATCATCGACGTCATCGGCACCGGTGCTGCCTGCGTCAACCACCGTGGTCACGCCTGTTGCGATACCGACGCTGTCCGGCTTGTCGTTATAAATCGGTGAGTTGGGATAACAGTGGACATGGGAGTCAATCCAGCCAGCGCTGACGTAATGCTTTCCTGCCAGCTCCAGGGTTTTATCTGCCGGGGCGTTAATCTCGCCAACAGCCGCAATTTTGCCATCCTGGATGGCAATATTCGTCAGCCTGTCATCCACCAGACGCGCACGGCGCAGAAGTAAATCAAACATGCGTCTCTCCAGTGATAACGGGCGCTTTTGCGCCCGGTCGGGTCAAAGAGCAATTGGGAAAAGTGAGCCCAGCAGCATGGCGCCAAGAATAGCGCCCCCGGTAATCGGCTTCTGCCAGAGGTAGAACAGCAGCGCGCCCAACAGGGAGCCAACGCCAATAGGAATGGAGGCGGTCATCGCACTGAGAATAATCAACGACCCGAGGAAACGGCCTGAGGCATTACCCGCCCCCATCATCACGTCCGCCCCGTAGGTGGAATCGCTCTGGTTGATGGTGAACTTACGCGCCAGAATGATCAGATAGCCAATCGCCAGGCCAATCAGCAGGCCGGTTGCCAGCGAGGCGACAAAGTTCGCCACCGGAAAGACAAATCCCGCCCCCAGCAGCAGCGCCGGAACCCCTAAGCCCACGCCGGTCTGGATAGCGCCGCCGATGTCGAGGATCCCGACCAGCGATCCTTCGATAATGCGGGCAAACAGGAAGCTCGCGCCAAAGGCCGCCACCGCGCCGTAGACGCCGGTGTCCATACCTGCACGCAGCATCGACACAAAAGCGACTTCGTTAAAAGCGCCAATCCCGTAGAGGTAGTACATATGTGTTCCGGCAAAAACACCGGATGAGAGCAGACCGACGAAAATTGGGAATGACCAGTCGGCGTACCAAAACCCTTTATTCTGTTCCATCGTCTTTCCTTACTTGCCGCTGAGCGAGTTATGGATGAGCTCCAGCCAGTTCGGCGCGCTCAGGTGGAAGGACTCGATCATCTTCAGATCGAAACCACGGAAGAAGGCGCTGAGGACGAACAGGGCCACAATGGCGCTCATCATCACTTTGGTGACGCGGTTCCAGCCGCTCTCTTCCACCCCTTTACCGATCAGAATACCCAGCACCAGGCCCGGTACGGCGTTCCCCATAATGAGCTGCGCTGCGCCGCCAAAAACGGTAGCCCAGAAACCAGATTTCTTACCGGCATCGATTGCCGCCAGCCAGAAAATCACCGGCATCACGGTATTCACCAGCAGGTTCGCCGCAGGCACCAGTACCTTCACCGCCGTGACCTGCAATGCCGCCGGAACAGAAGAGGCAGTCAGATTAAGGAAGGTCACGACGATCATGCCGACCAGTCCACAGGCAAGCGCCATTTTTTTCGGGTTGTGCAGTGTTGCGCCCAGATTGCGGTTTTTCACCATCAGGGCTGCCGCCCCCCAGTTGGGGATGATGCGGTGATCAACATCCTGGGTGAACGCGCCCGCCGCCACGGACGATGCCCAGGCGTTAAAGAAGAAGCCTAAACCAAAGGAAAAGTGCGACGCCGGATCCCCTTCGCAGGAGTTCAGTTCGCCGAGGGTACGAAATGCGCCCATTCCCTGCGTGGTCGGCGCGTGAAACATGCGTGCAGCCCCGGCTCCCACACCGACGCCTACCAGGCCGCCGATAATGAGCGATTTTATGAGTATAATTAAGAACATCAGTCTGCCCTTTCAGTAAAAATCAGCGTTGCGTGACGAAATCCACGTTGTCGAGATTGATGGCCGTCACGTTGACAGTCACGTCCAGCTCCACGCTGTACGCACGTCTTTCGCGGCGCAGAAAGAAGAATAAAAAGGCCTCCTTCCGCGTCGATTCCTGCGCCTGAACAACCTGCACATCCTGTGGCTCAATGCGCAGTAAAATATGCGGTGATCCTTTCATCACCGCGGCCTGGACATGGTTCAGCGCATCGGAAAAGGCGCGGGTTTTACTTTCGCCCTTACCCTTAACCCTGACCGTGGTGGTGAAGTGTTCTTTCATGGTTATGCGCCGTATTTTTTCTGCCACGCCTGCACCAGACGCTCGCCCAACTCTTCTTTATCCATAAAGCCAAAACCCAGCACCGTGCAGCCTTCGTTAATGGCGGTGACGCCCTCTTCCACCGAGCGCATTCCGTATTTGGCTTTGTAGCCATATTTGGTCTGTGCGGTAATCGCTCCGGCACCGCCGCTGCCGCAAAACGAAATACCAAAGGTGGCGTTTTCCGCTTTCATCATGTCGCCAAGCTTCATATCTGCCGCCACACCCGGTACTACCACGGCCCGGGCACCTGCTTTTTCTACCCCAGCGGCCACTTTCTGGCCTTTACCCAGACGGTCACCAATCACCACCGTAATCTGTTCCATTGTTCGCTCCTTAAAGATTCTCTTTTGCGACTTCGAAGTGCACCGACAGCAGCCAGGCTTCTTCTTGCGGAAGGTTGCCAAACTCCGCCACCACGTCATGAGCCAGGCTCATCGACTCCGGCGAAATCTCGTCAAACAGGCTGGCCTCCACGTCCGGCAGCGGCTCGCCGGTCACCGAACGGTGTGCCATAGCGCGAAGGTGGGAGGTCAGCATTTGTTGCTGCACTGCGTTGGGTACAATGTTGTGCAGACTCAGCAGGGCATACACCCTTGGCAGCATGCGTTCGGCCAGGGTTGCCGTTTGCAAAGCCCAGTCTCCGGCGTCGTTCATTCCCGCTCCGTTATTCACTCGTCTTACCCCGTTAATGGCCTGCAATAAAACTAACGTTGCGGGTTAAGAGTTTGTAGCGAGGAGTTTTCCACTTCGAAGTGGAAAGGAAGATGCCCTTAGTGATCTACGCCACATAAACAGGCAGATTGCAGGCAACTGAAACTATGAAGGTCACATCTTTACGTAAATTATGCGGAAAACACCGTGGAAATAAGGATAAAAAACGTCAGACAGGAAGAGCAAAGTGTGAAGTGATAAGGGTTTCTTATGTGAAAAAGCATCGTACTTAGCGGCGAAGGAACATGTAAACGCATTTACAAAGAGTATGGTTATCTCAAGAACAGTGAAATTCTTCTGATCGCTCTCAGCATACTCACAAAAAGGGCGGCTGAACGGTAAGCCTGGTGTCGTATGTTTGCTGTTAAAAATGTCGTATATTTGCTATGGTGAATAAGTGTTCAAAGGAGGATAACATGACCACAAAAGCTCGTATTCAGTCACGACTGAAACGCTCAAAGCGTTATGTTTTCACTCGTGACGATTTCAAAGATCTTGCTGGCTACGACCAAATTGGTAGAGCACTGCGTACACTGGTGAAGGAAGGACAACTGCTGAAAGTAGGCTATGGCGTCTACACTAAAGCGCGGCAAAATGCGATTACCGGTAAGTTGATGCCTGCTGCTCCCGGAGGTTCCGCTGCGGTTGTGATTGAGGCCCTGGAACGTCTGAAAGTGGATTACCGCCTGGTTGGGGCGACAAGCGCCTATAATAGCGGTCAATCCACTCAAATCCCCGCATCACTGGAAATCAAAACCTCACCACGCTTTAAGAGAACGTTGTCAGTAGGGAACAGCAAATTAAATGGATGATTTAACAAAGTTATTCCCGGACGTGGCCGATGCTCTGGGCATTGGATCCGTTGCCATTGTAGAGAAAGATTATTACATCGTGGAATTATTGCGGTTGCTCCAGCCTCTGGCTTTTGATACGCATCAACTGGTTTTTGCCGGTGGAACTGCATTGTCAAAAGCAGGCTGAAAAGCTGATATCTATGATGCGCAGAACGGCTGCAAGCATGCGTGATGTTGAACGAGCAGTGGATGAGTCACTGGTGCGTCATATCTACGATAATTTTTGTATTGTCAGAGAGAAAGGGGCTGATATTCCAGTTTTGAAGCACTTCGTGCAAAAATGCATTGATCAGGATATTGAACGTTACGGCGCTCAGCATCCTGAATTCTGCGAGTCGCCTGTTGAAGAGCTGAAAATGGGGCTGGAAGAACTGGCGAGCAATCCTGTTTACAAGGAACGCTATCTGCAGTTCGTCACGCCAATGGTATTCGGTGAAAACCACGTTTCATGGGAAGAGGCCTATGCCAGTTTTCGAAAAACGGCATTGGATGTAGTGGATGCATAGCGCCAAATATATTCTCGATTATTAATACCTTCCTGTACAAGCCCAGTCCCAATTCGAGTCACAAAATCAAAGAGTTAATCTGTTGGTATCGATGTTAATACATTATTTAAAATAATCGTTTATTTTTAAATCAAAGGATTAATCATTATATAGATAGGATCATGCCCCGGAACGCAGCGCATTCAGAAAGAAGTCAGTGAAAGACGAAACGATGGGCAGTCGCGGCCTGACCGGCAGGCGCAGCAAATGCATAGGTCGTTCAGGCGGTAAGTAGTCTGGTAACACCTGGCAGAGCCGACCTTCGTCAATATCGCGCTGCAGAGTCAGGGTGGAGTGCAGGACAATTCCCAGCCCGGAGAGCGCGGCCTGGCGAATGGCCTCGCCGGAATCGACCATCAGACGGGGCGTTATCGGGATGTCATAGCTGCCGGACGGGCCCTGCAGAGACCAGCGATGATCCGATCGCCACTGGCTAAAACTGATGCAATGATGCTGTTTCAGATCGTCAGGCTTCAGAGGTATCCCCTGGCGTTGCAAATAGTCAGGAGAAGCCGCCAGCAGCATCCGGTATGGCGGAAGGGGAACAGCAATCATCCCGTCATCGTTAATAGTGCCGATCCTGACCGCCAGGTGAAAACGCTCCTCAATCAGATCCACTTTGCGGTCACTCAGCACCACTTGTGCATCCACGCCCGGATGCTGCTGTAAGAAGCGTGCAAGGATCGGCGTCAGTACCTGGTGACCAAAAGTGACGGGGGCGCTGATACGCAGCAGACCGGCGACATTTTCATTAAGCTGGCTGGCCAGCCCATCCGCCTCGCGGACGGTGGCAAGGATTTGCAGACCAATCTGGTAAAAGCGCTGACCAGCATCGGTCACCCCCTGGCGTCGGGTGGTACGATGAAGTAACTGACAACCTGTTCTGCGCTCCAGCTCCTGAACATGTTTGCCCACCATCGCTGGCGTTATCCCCAGCTCATCAGCGGCGGCGGTAAAACTGCCGCAGGTTACCGTGCGAACAAAGGATTCAACGCATTTGATATAGTCCATGCCGCTCTCAATTATAAATTTTTACTATCAAATCATGATAGCAAAGCACGCTTTATCCTCACCATACTGCAACTGATAATGATGAGCCCCTATTTTATTCGGTCATTCTATTATGCAATCACTGGTTTTCAGTCATTTTGGTTCTGCCGATGTGTTGTTCCTGCGCGACAGCGCCACGCCAGTACCAGGAGAAGGCGACATTCTCGTTGAAGTCTCTGCCGCCGGGCTGAACTTCGCCGACGTCTATCGCCGCCAGGGGCGCTATCCGCTGGCAGGACTTGCCCCATGGACTGCCGGTTATGAAGGCGCCGGGCGGGTGGTGCAGGTGGGCGCAGGCGTGACGGACTGGCAGCCAGGCGATCGCATTGGCTTTAGCGATGTGCCACTGGCGCATGCCAGCCATATCCTGGTTCCGCAAACCCACGCCATTCACTTGCCCGACTGGCTGAGCGAAGAACAGGCCGCCGCCGTGCTGTTGCAGGGGCTGACCGCCGATTACCTGATTCATGACGTGCTACCCGTATTGCCAGGGATGCATGTTGCCGTACTGGCGGCGGCAGGTGGCGTTGGACGCCTGCTCACGCAAATGCTGGTTCACCGGGGAGTACAGGTGGTCGCCGTGGCATCAAGCCTGGAGAAGCAGGAAATCTGCCTTGCGCATGGCGCGCACATCGCGGTGGGTTACGACAACTGGCAAACAGCGGCAGCAGGCTGCGACATCGTTTTTGACTCCGTTGGCAGCACCCTGCTGCAAAGCCTGGAGGCCATCAAAGAGGGCGGCCGGGTGGTGCTGTTTGGCATGTCGGGTGGACAGATCCCGGCGGTGGATCCGGCTGATTTTCTGCTGAAATCCTCTGGTGTTCTGGGGGCAGATTTGTGGACTTATTTAACATCGCGTGAAGAACGGCAGTTACGCGCAGATCGTCTTTTTGGATTGATTGATGCAGGCTATGTTGCCTTACCGACCATCACCACATTTGCCCTTAATGAAGGAGCAAAAGCGCATCGCCTGCTGGAGGACCGGGCATTTAGCGGCAAAATCGTGCTTATCCCATAGGAGGGAAAAAGCAGGGCCAGCGCCCTGCTTCGGGAGATTTAGCGGAACTTCTTGTGATTACTGTTGCGGGTCGCTTTAAACTCTTCAGCAGCCGCTTTGGCTTCCTGCACTTTACCTTCAGTGGCCAGTTTCAGCGCCCCGTCAATCTGAGTTATCAGCGTCTCCATGCCCTGGCGATAATCTTTCATCTCCGGGCTGTCTGGCGCTTTACCTTCCAGTTTGACTGGCGTCGCTTTTTGCGCATCCACGGCGGCAGTGCGCATTTTGCTTAATGCCTCTTTGATTGTCGCTGCGTCATCCGCTTTTTCGACAATTTTGAGATTGGCATTTAGGGTGTCCATGTCCTCTTCAAGATCGGCGGCAAAGACCTGCGCCGAACCGAGGACAAGGGTAGAGACAGCTAACATTGCCAGCAGTTTTTTCCGCATTGCTCACTTCCTTTTTTTATTATTGAAGTGAGGCGCTATAGCAGCGCCCCGGTATTACTGGCCGGCGATTTTCATCTCCGGCAGCAACACTGAACCACACTGAATGTTGCTACGCGTTTCGATATCGTCAGCAATAGTGACAATATTACGCCACATATCTTTAAGATTTCCTGCAATGGTAATCTCACTCACCGGATACTGGATTTCACCGTTTTCCACCCAGAACCCCGCCGCGCCACGGGAGTAATCCCCGGTAATACCGCTGACGCCCTGACCCATTAGTTCGGTCACCACAAGGCCGGTGCCCATCTGCTTAAGCAGTTGCTCAAAGCCTAAGCCGCGACCGGCAATACGCCAGTTGTGAATGCCGCCCGCGTGACCGGTGCTTTTCAGCCCGAGTTTGCGCGCAGAATAGTTGGTGAGCAGCCACTGGGTGAGTACGCCCTCTTTAATAATATCGCGGCGCTCGGTACGTACCCCTTCGCTGTCAAACGGAGTGGAAGCCAGGCCTTTAAGCAGATGCGGATGCTCTTCAATCGTCAGCCATTCCGGCAGGATCTGTTTACCAAGATAGTCCAGCAGGAAAGTTGATTTGCGGTACACCGCACCGCCCGCAAT
This sequence comes from Phytobacter sp. V91, assembly GCF_965644225.1. Taxonomy (NCBI): domain Bacteria; kingdom Pseudomonadati; phylum Pseudomonadota; class Gammaproteobacteria; order Enterobacterales; family Enterobacteriaceae; genus Phytobacter; species Phytobacter sp. V91. The sequence goes on from NZ_CBFFRJ010000001.1 coordinate 10,586, forward strand.
GGCGCCAACCAGATGACCAAACAGGCCGGTTGCGACTTCATTGGCAAAAATCACCGGGGCCTTCATGGTCGACAGCTTACGCGGCGCAAGACGGGACAACGTACGGCGGGCACACTCTTCACCTACCCACTCCGGGCTTTGCAGGTCGCGAATATCACGCCCAATGGTGTAAGCGTAATCGCGTTCCATATCGCCGTTTTCTTCGGCAATCACACAGCTTGAAAGGGAGTGGCGGGTTGATGCGTAACCCTGCAACATACCGTGGCTGTTGCCAAAGACTTTAATCCCGTAATGGCTGTTAAAACTGCCACCTTCCGTATTGTTGATGCGTTTGTCGGCTTTCAGTGCCGCCTGTTCAGCCCGTGAAGCAAGCTCAATAGCTTCATCCGGGGAGACTTCCGCCGGATGGAACAGATCCAGATCCGGTGCCTCAAACGCCAGCAGCTCTTTTTCTGCTACTCCGGCATAGGGGTCCGGGGAGGTGTAGCGGGCAATGTCCAGCGCCGCCTGCACCGTGCGGGCAATGGCGTCCGGACTTAAATCGGTCGATGAAGCGCTGCCTTTGCGGTTTTGGTGATACACCGTGATACCCAGCGCGCCGTCACTGTTGAACTCGACGTTCTCCACTTCACCGTAACGCGTACTGACGCTAATGCCGGTGGTTTTGCTGACGGCAACTTCCGCGCCGTCTGATTTACCCGCCGCCAGTTCCAGTGCGGTAGAGACCGCCTCTTCCAGTGCTTTACGTTGTTGTGCAACTTGTGTGATTACTTTCATCGCCAATGCCATAATTAAAGGAGAGATAATTTGAAGTCTAACAGAGAACCGTTTTTCAGTGCGCACCTTAACTGGTAACATTAGCCTCTTTTTTAAGGAGCCATAGATGACAAAGCAGCCCGAAGACTGGCTCGACGACGTTCCCGGTGACGACATCGAGGACGAAGATGATGAGATAATCTGGGTCAGTAAAAGTGAAATTAAGCGCGATGCCGAAGAGTTAAAGCAGCTCGGCCTGGAAATGGTTGAACTGGGCAAAAACGCGCTGGATAAAATCCCGCTCGACCCGGATCTGCGCGCCGCGATCGAACTCGCCCAACGTATCAAGAAAGAAGGTCGCCGCCGCCAGCTGCAGCTGATTGGCAAAATGTTGCGTCAGCGCGACGTTGACCCCATTCGCCAGGCGCTGGATAAGCTGAAAAACCGCCATAACCAGCAGGTGGCGCTGTTCCACAAACTGGAACAGATCCGCGATCGCCTGATTGAAAATGGCGACGAGGCAATGGAAGAAGTAATGAGCCTGTGGCCTGACGCCGACCGTCAGCAACTGCGTTCGCTTATCCGTAATGCCAAAAAAGAGAAAGAAGGCAATAAGCCGCCGAAATCTTCTCGTCTGATTTTCCAGTATTTGCGCGAGCTGGCAGAAGGTCAGGAATAACCTCCTTCTCAGATGTGCGGGGCTCACCTCCGCACATCGCTTTTCTTTACCGAGTTCTATTTCCATACCCCAGTATTTTTCTCGCCGCTGAATGACTCCCCCCTACTATTTCAAATGTACCCTGTACATGAAAAAACTTTACGCATGTACTCCGTACACTTAAAATAACAAAGCATCGTGCTACTATCAGGGAATAAGAGAGCGATGAGATAACGATGAAAGACGAATTATTTGCCGATCTGCTGGCCAGTGCAGAAGAGATGGTAAGAATTGAAAAAGGTGAACAAACACCTGCGCCAGAACATGTTCATACCTTTAGCGAAATTGACGTTAAAGCGATTCGTGAAGCAACCGGGTTAAAACAACAGGACTTTGCCATAGCAGTCGGCGTGAGCTATGACCTGGTGAAAAGCTGGGAGTCAAAACGACGCCAGCCAACCGGAGCACCGAGAAAACTTCTTCTCCTTTTACAGGCGAATCCTTTTGTTATTAATCAGCTAAAAGCCATTTAAAGTACGACAAAAGCGCCTGCTGTTAACAAATAGCGAAAGAATAAAAAGATAACGCCGCGCCATTCCCATCAGATGGCGCGGCGGTATGTCACTGAAAAAGCGTTATTTCAGCAGGGCAATGCTGTGCTCAATTTGTTTTTCGATTTCCGCTTCGCTCCAGTCCGCCAGCGCTGACGAAAACGGTTCGAAAGAGTAGTTACCGCGATAGCCCATCGCTTCCAGCCGTTTCACCTGACGATTGTTCTCCAGCACATCTTTATCACTAAGCATCACTCGCTCTTCATCGGTGAGCAGGGTAATCGGGCGCTTATCTTCAACGCCGGAAAGGTGTACCAGGCCTATCGCAGAGACATCAATATGCGCGGCAAACTCCTTTTCCGCCTCCTCATAAAGATGATGGTGGAAGGTATCCAGTAGCACGTTAAAAGGCGAGCCTGCTGCGTGGATCAGCCGCTGGGCATGCACCGCCGAGCGCAGTGAGCTGAACGGGAAACCCAGAGGCTCGATAAACCCCTGAATCCCGACAGAGGCAAATAATCCACTCAGTCGTTTGATGGCGTCGATGGTCGTTGCATCAGCGACGGGCGTCCCCTCGTTCAATGGACAAAGTACCAAAGCTCTGGCGCCGACCCGTTGCGCGTCACGCAGCAGATCTTCCGCTTTTTTCAGCATCTCTTCACTGAGCTGGTTGAACGGATACAACGCATTAACGGTGAGGATCTCCAGACAATGTTTGTCCGCGAGTTCCGCCACCTGCGCAGGGCTTAACTCATCGGTGATGCTGCCACCCGGCATATCATTACGCAGCTAGACTTTATGTAAACCCAGGCGTTGTACCAGTTTAAAAAAGCGCTCGATAGATAACCCTGGCGCAATTTTGCGGTTAACACAGAATCGGTCTCTTGCAATATTCATATATCCTCCAGTCAGACCCTGAATGCATAAAATCCCCCAATCCATCAGCACAATTTACGACCAGAACCAGAGACTTACTTTGACTATTTGGCTAAAAAAACAGCGCATTTAGTGACGTTTATCACAGTGCCCCGCCAGCGGCTGATGGATCCTGCGCAGGCTGAAATCAGCCAGAAAAAACGCGCCTGTCCGGCGCGCGTGGTGGGAAAAACGCATATCAGTACTGTCTGGCCTGCCCGATATGTTCGTTAAGCCGGCGGGAAACTTCCAGGATACGCTCGCTTTGGGATACCTGAGCGCCTCCGACTCGCCACCAGCTCAGGTACTGGCCCACCATCGTTTTGGGCAGCACTTTAATATCAATCAGCGTGCTCACCGTCTGGTGCCGGGCATCAGCCAGCGCGGCCTGTAACTCCTCGAGGGTGGTAACCCGATAGCTCTTACAGCCATAACCTTCGGCAATACGGGCAAAATCAACCGGGATTAACCCACCTTCCTGGCGTCCGTTCTCCTGCTGATGGAAACGGAACTCCGTAAAGAAGCTGTTCATTCCATGGCCCATTTGCAGGTTGTTAATACAGCCGTTGGTCATGTTATCCAGCAGGATGACGTTGATCTTTTTCCCCATCTGTACCGAGGTCACCAGCTCTGAATGCAGCATCATAAAGGAGCCATCCCCCACGAAGCAGTAGACATCGCGCTCAGGCTGAGCCAGTTTTGCCCCCAGTGCCGCATTCACCTCGTAGCCCATACAGGAGTAACCATACTCAACGTGATAGTCATTGTCGCCCCGACTCTGCCAGACGCGTTGCAGATCCCCCGGCAGGCTGCCTGCCGCCGCGACAATCAGTGCGTTTTCCGGTAACTGTCTGTTCAGCACGCCCAGAACCCGGGTTTGCGTCAGGCAGGAACGGGTGATCTCCTGAAACTCGGCAAAAACTTTGCGGGTATCAAGATGGTCGTCAATTTCCGGCTGGAAGTCATCGCCGGTGTATTCCAGCGAATAGACGCGTTCCACTTCGGCTTTGTAGCGCGCCTGAGCGCTGGCAATCTCCTCGCCCCACTGGCTGCGGTAGCCGGTTTTCCCCAGTTGCTCACTCAGCTGCGTCAGTGCTTCACGCGCATCCGCCTGCATTTGCACGCCATCAAGCTTACAGGCATCGAAACGGCTGATATTGATATTGAGGTACCGCACATCCGGGTGCTGGAAAATCCATTTTGAGGAGGTCGTAAAATCGGTGTAGCGCGTCCCGACCCCAATCACCAGATCGGCCTCTTTCGCCAGCAGGTTGGCGGCCAGCGATCCAGTCTCGCCAATCCCCCCCACGTTAAGCACCAGTTCGGAACTGAGCGCCCCCTTCCCGGCCTGGGTTTCGCCAATGGGCAAGCCAAAGCGCTGGGCAAAATCGAGCAGCGCCGCTTCGGCCTGGGAATATTTCACGCCACCGCCACAGATCACCAGCGGTCGTTTACTACGGCGAATGACCTCTACCGCTTCGGCAAGCATCGCAGCGGTAGGCGCGTGCCGCTCCAGACGCCAGACCCGGCGTTTAAAGAAATAATCAGGATAGTCATAAGCTTCCCCCTGCACATCCTGCGGCAGGCAGAGGGTCACCGCCCCGGTATCCGCCGGGTCGGTCAGCACCCGCATGGCGCTGATGCAGGCGGTCATCAGCTGTTCCGGGCGGGTAATACGATCCCAGTACCGGCTCACCGCACGGAACGCATCATTGGTGCTGATGCTCAGATCGTGCTCCTGCTCAATCTGCTGCAATACCGGATCGGGCTGGCGTGACGCATAGACATCCCCCGGCAGCAGTAGCAGAGGAATGCGGTTGGCTGTCGCGGTTGCCGCTGCGGTGATCATATTCGCCGCCCCTGGCCCCACCGAAGAGGTGCAGGCATAAATCTGCTGGCGAAGTTTCTGCCGGGCAAAACCGGTGGCGATATGCGCCATACCCTGTTCATTTCGCCCCTGATGAACGCTGAGCTGGCCGCAGTCCTCTTCCAGCGCCTGGCCTAAACCGACGACGTTGCCGTGACCAAAAATCGCGAAGATCCCTTTAACGAATTTGATCTCCTGGCCGTCGACGTCGATATACTGATTGTCAAGAAAGCGCACCAGTGCCTGCGCCATGGTCAACCTGATTGTTTTCATCTACCCCACCTGCTTTTATCGGTCATTGGCTGAGCGGCTTACGCCCCGTCAGACCCCACATTAAAAATACGCGTAATCAGAATGGAAATTTCCATTACACTGATTATATGGAATTTATATTCCACTTATGCGAAGAAGATCAACAAGCGGTTAAAAAATTCCGATTTTTTGCGCTTTGTCGCTAAATACGAAATTTTTCTTTCATTTTTAATGAATTGTTAATTTTATTTTTAAAATCAATTAACTATAAAAGTTCACATCAATTAATACAGACTTTCATTAACATGAAACTGTCGTTTTTTGTGATCTTGTTCAAATTAAATATAAAAATAAAATTTTCATTATTGTTGAAAATGAAATCATCAAACCTTAGTATGAGCAGAAAATCACATCAGTTTCTGACGAGGGTATGTCAATGGATAAAGCACTAACGGGCGAGCACAGGGCGCTGGACGTTGTCTGTCTGGGACGTGTCGCGGTCGATCTTTACGGGCAGCAAATTGGTTCACGGCTGGAAGACATGACGACATTCGCGAAGTATCTGGGCGGATCATCGGGCAATGTGGCCTACGGCACCGCGATTCAGGGGCTGCGCTCCGGGATGCTGGCACGGGTTGGCGATGAGCATATGGGCCGCTTCATTCGTGAGGAGTTAAATCGGGTTGGCGTGGATACCCAAAGTCTGAAAACCGATCATGAGCGACTGACTGCGCTGGTGATCCTCGGGATCAAAGACAACGACACCTTTCCGCTGATCTTCTACCGCGACAACTGTGCAGACATGGCGCTGACGCCGGAGGACATCAGCGAAAGCTATCTGGCCTCCTCCCGCGCTCTGGCGGTCACCGGAACCCATCTGTCGCATCCCAACACCCGGGCTGCGGTCCTGAAAGCACTGGACTATGCCGCGAAACATGGCCTGCGCCGGGCGCTGGATATCGATTATCGCCCGGTGCTCTGGGGGCTGACGTCTCTGGGCGACGGTGAAACGCGCTTTATTGCCTCTGAGCAGGTCACCCGGCAGCTGCAGGAAGTGCTGCACCATTTCGATCTGATTGTCGGCACTGAAGAAGAATTTCATATCGCCGGTGGCAGCACCGATACCCTCACCGCATTGCAACATGTGCGCGAGAAAACTGATGCGGTGCTGGTCTGTAAACGGGGCGCGCTGGGTTGCTCAGTATTTGAAGGGGCTATTGCCGATGACTGGTCACAGGTCAAATTGCAAAGCGGCGTGCGCGTCGAAGTTCTGAACGTACTGGGAGCAGGCGATGCCTTTATGTCAGGGCTATTGCGCGGCTGGCTGAATGACGAAAGCTGGGAACAGGCGTGTCGTTACGCTAACGCCTGCGGCGCGCTGGTGGTCTCCCGTCACGGCTGCGCACCGGCCATGCCGACAAAACAGGAGCTGGACGACTACCTCGCTCGCGAGCACGCCGTTGCGCGTCCGGACCAGGATGCGCGACTGAATCATCTGCACCGGGTCACGACCCGCAAACAGCATTGGCCGGAACTCTGCGTCTTTGCCTTCGATCACCGTAAACAGCTGGTCGATATTGCCGAAGAGGTCGGGGCCAGCGTGGCGGCCATCCCGCAGTTGAAAAAACTGTTGTTGCAGGGAGCGCGCGAAGCCGCGCAGGAAGCGGGGCTGAAGCATAACAGCGGCATTCTTGCAGATACCACCTTCGGCCAGAATGTGTTAAATGACGTGACCGGCGAAGGCTGGTGGATTGGCCGACCGATTGAAATGCCTGGTTCGCATCCGCTGCGCCTTGAGCACGGTAACATTGGTTCGCAGCTGATCGACTGGCCGCTGGAGCATGTGGTGAAATGCCTGGTGTTCTACCATCCTGACGACGCTCAGAACGTGCGCGAAGAGCAGGAAGCGCTGATCAATGAAGTCTATCAGGCGTGCTGCAAATCCGGGCACGACCTGCTGCTGGAGGTGATCCTGCCGCGTGATAATCCTGACCAGGATGAACGCCACTACGTCAACATTGTTGAGCACTTGTATCAGCTTGGCATCCAGCCTGACTGGTGGAAACTGCCGCCGCTGCATCCGGCTCGCTGGCAGCAAATCAGCCAGCATATTGAACATTTCGATCCACAATGCCGGGGGATCCTGATCCTCGGTCTGGATGCGCCGGAGAGTGAACTGAAAGCCGGCTTTGCCGCTGCAGCCGATGCCCCCTGGGTAAAAGGCTTTGCGGTAGGCCGCACGATTTTCGGTGAACCCTCACGCCAGTGGCTCAGTAAACACTTTAGTGACGAGCAACTGATAAATGCGGTGAAAGAGAAATACCGCACGCTGATTGGCTACTGGAGAGAGTACCGCCCCGCACGCTAGCCCCTCCCTGACGCACGCCTGCTGCAATAATGCGGCAGGCGTTATGTTGTTGAAACGAGATAATCGTCATGTCCACAATCCCGCCAGTAAGTATCGCCAATGCACCAGGTTTTGCGCTACTGCGCATCAGCGCGGCGATGTTTCTCACTTATCTGACCATCGGCCTGCCGCTGGCAACGCTCCCGCTTTATGTCCAGCAGCAGCTTGCGCTTAACGATCTGATGATGGGGATTGCGGTGGGCAGCCAGTTTATCGCGACCCTGCTAAGCCGGGGCCTGGCAGGGCGGATGGCGGATCAACGCGGCGGCCGCCGGACGGTGATAAGCGGTCAGCTGTGCTGCGCGGTTTCCGGGCTGTTGATGCTGGCAAGTGCGTTAATGTCGTCGCAACCGCTGCTGGCGTGGAGCCTGCTCATTGTCGGCCGGGTGCTGCTTGGGCTGGGAGAGAGTTTTATCCTGACCGGAAATTTAACCTGGGGCATGTGGCTTGCAGGGGCGAATCATGCCGGGCGGGTGATTTCATGGAACGGTATGGCAACCTATGGCGCGCTGGCGGCCGGTGCGCCACTCGGGCTGGCGCTCTTTTCCCACTGCGGGCTCAGGGAACTGGCGCTGGTGTCACTGTTTTTACCCTTCGCAGGAGCCCTGTTGACCCTTGGCCTGCCCGGCAATGCGCCGGTTTTCCGCCAGCGCCCGGCCATGCGGAAGGTGATTCAGCAAGTGTGGCGACCGGGTATCGGCCTGGTGTTGCAGGGGATTGGCTTCGCCTGTCTGAGCGCCTTTGCGGTGCTCTATTTTAAGGAAAAAGGCTGGCAGTATGCCGGTTTTGCCATGACCCTGTTTGGCTGCGCATTTATCGCCGTTCGCCTCTTTTTTTCCCATTTACCCGACCATTTTGGCGGCGTTCGCGTCGCGGCCTGCTCAATGCTGATTGAGAGCATCGGTCTGCTGATCCTTTGGGACGCCCCCTCGCCAGCTCTCGCCCTGCTGGGGGCCGCTCTGACAGGCTGCGGCTGCTCGCTGATGTTTCCGTCACTGGGTGTGGGGGTGGTGCGCCGGGTGTCACCGGACATTCGGGGGACGGCGCTGGGCACCTGGTCGGCCTTTCAGGATCTGGCCTACGGCCTGACGGGGCCGCTGGCAGGATTGCTGACGCCCTGGATCGGCTATCAACAGGTATTTTTGATAGCCTCCGCCTGCGCGCTGCTGGGGGCGGCTATCATCAGAAGATTACTGCAAGCGGCCTAAGGCTGTAGATAAGGCCGGGTTTTCTGCGCGCCGATGGCAAACACGTCCTCGGCCTGCATTTGCCAGTAGCCGGGGTTAAACAGCTCCAGCGAACAGATGCCGTCATAGCCCATGGCCACCAGTTCCCGGGTAATGTCATGCAGGGGGATCACGCCGTTGCCCGGAAAAACACGGTGGCAATGATCGAGCGCCGACAGCGGTAAATTATCGGCATCATCAATGTGATAGACAAAGATCTTCTCTACCGGGATCTGGCGTAACAGCGCAAGATCCTGCCAGCGATCGTTGAGATAGATGTTAAACGCATCCAGCGCCAGTCCGACGTTTTCCAGACCCACGCTATCGACAATCTCCATCGCCATCTCAAGGCTGCGCACACAACAACTTTGCGAACCAATCGGCTCAAATGCCAGCCGCATTCCCCGCTCTCCCGCCACTTCCGCCATCTCCCGCAGGCGGTTAACCGAATCTTTAACGGTTGCGGCGCGTTTCCAGTGCTGCCCGGCCTTTATGGTCGGCACCACCACCACGCAATCACCGCCCACTACGGTCGCGGCATCGCAGGCAAAGTTCAGTAGCGCCCGCTTCTCCTGCCAGCATTCGCTGTCGCAGAAGGTGATATCTTCAATTGAGTTATATCCCCAGGGCTTCAGATGGCTGGCGGCAAAAAATCCCGCCAGTTGTTCAAGAGAATATTCCTGCAGCCAGACTTTGAGCATATCAAGACGTAGCTCGATAAAGTCATAACCCCAGCGTTCAGCCAGAGCAATGTCCTGTTTTAGCGACGAATTTTTCATGCAGGTGGCTTCATTGATACCGAGTTTCATCTTCTATTCCCCTTGCGGATACCAGGTTAGCGTCGCCACTCCCTGCCCCGGCAGCGTCAGTCGATACTCTTTTTCGCCCTCCATAATGCGGCAGGACTTTTCCCTGGGCTCTGGGTTGTAGACCACCAGCACCCGTTCACCGTCCGGATTGACGAACCCGACCTCTTCCAGCTGCGAATCAAAGCAGGAGGACAGCATCACCCTTGCCCCAGGGCGAACATAGCGGCTGAAGTGACCAATGGCATACCAGGAGAGGTTGTAACGCAGCTCATCGTGCGCCTGATCGTACTGGACTGGCGCTTCACACAGATTGCCCTGATGGTTCGGCCCGCCCTGGCTATCAAGCAGCAGATTCCAGTCGATAAACCCGGTGCAGCCCGCCCTGAAATTGCCAATCATATCGTGCAGATAGGTATGCCAATGGCGGAGCTGGCTTCCGCTGCCATGCTCCATCGGCACGCAACCTTCGCTGAAGAGCAGTTTCTTGTCCGGCAGGCACTGGGCCAGATACTGAAGCTGGGAAAAGTGATCGCCGGTGTACCAGTGAAATGCCAGGCCATCAATCCCTGCATCATTGTCATGACTGGCAAAAGCCGCTTCGGCCCACTCGATTAATCCGTCTTTATCGTGATCCCAGATATAGATTTCCATCTCTTCCATGCCGTAGCGCATCAGCATCGGCCGCAGATATTTCACCGCGAACGCGGTCTCTTCCTCCACGCTATACAGGCAGGATTCCCAGTTTTTCACTGCCACCGGCTCGTTTTGAATCGACAGCGAGGTCACGCGGATGCCATGGCGATGATATTCCAGCAGATACTGAACGATCACTTCAGCCCAGGCTTGGTAATACTCCCGACGCAGCTTGCCGCCACCGTTCATCTGGTTGTTGGTTTTCATAAATCCCGGCGGGCTCCAGGGAGACGCCATCAGCGCCAGCTGCGGGTTGACCTCTGTCGCCGCACAAATTAGCGGGATCAGGTTAGCCCTGTCGCGGACAAAAGAGAGATTGCCCCGTTGCAGATCCGCATCCGATTCCACACCGGCATAATTGCTTAACGAGAAATCACAGCTCTGAACAGGCATACGTCCCAGGCTGTAGTTCTGTTTTTGCGGCGAAAAATAGTCATCCAGAAACTGTTTTTTGCACCCGGCACTCATGCTGTTGAAAACGAATCCGGCCGCTTCCGTAAAGCTGCCGCCGAAGCCATCAATGCGCTGCAGAGTATGGCGAGGAAAGACTTTGATAAGTTCTGTATTGCTGGTATCGCGGGGGGAAAACGTCAGCGTTGTGGCAACAAAAAAACGCTGCTGACGCGGATCGGTAGAAATAAGTCTGCCTTGCATAGGGAGGATCTCTGGGCAAAAAAGATGGGCCGCAGCCCATCTTTAACAGGAAGATTATTTGTAGAAGTCCGGCTTAGCAGGCAGTTCGACCAGCTCAGTTTCACCAGACAGCTGTGACTTCACGCAGGCATCGGCGGTGACGGCAGCCAGATAGCCATCCCACGAGGTCGGCCCAGCAGGCGCTTCACCAGCATTCAGGCGATCAAAGAAGTCCTGGAATTCAATGTCGTAGGCTTCGATAAAGCGCTGCTTCCAGTCCACCAGAATATCCGTGCTGTATTTCGCCGCCTTACGCACTGCCGCACTGGCCACCGTTGGCAGTTCAGCCAGCCCCGTCTCGCCGGTCACATCGCAGTGAATGTCATAGCCGTAGCGGCAGTTCACAAACACTTCCACCACGATATTGATACCAGAAGTGGTTTCCATCACCACCACCTGGGGATCGCGCAGCGTCGTCACCAGGCTCGACTGGCGCGGGAAGTACACCTTAACCGTTTTGTAGTCATCGTCGAGCAGCCAGTGCAGGGCGTCGATTTCGTGGATCAGCGTTTCGTAGATTGCCTGCGGTGTTTTGTACCCCGGCACCGTGCTGGCATTGTAATGGCGACCATGAACCATCAGCGGCTGGCCTATTTCACCGCTATCAATTATCTGCTTCAGCTGGACGTAGCCTTTGTCGTAACGGCGCATAAAGCCCACCTGCACCATACGTTTGCCATTTTTCTGCTCAGCGTCGATAACCCGCAGGCAATCAACGGCAGTGACCGCCAGTGGTTTTTCGCAAAATACATACTTTTTGGCCTTAAGGGCGGCCACGGCGATATCGGCATGCGCATCGTTAGAGGCAGTGATCACCACCACATCAACGTTTTCGTCATTCACCAGGTCGTGATAGTCGTTATAGTCCTGAGCCTGGATGGCGAATTTATCCAGGGCTGCCTGCGCGCGGCCCGCCACAATATCGCAGACGGCAACAACCTCGACGCCAGACACGGTGTTGGCCAGGCGGCGTAAATGATCGGCGCCAATGGCCCCGATACCAACAATACCTGCACGTAAACTCATATTCTGTTTTCCTTTTATCAGAGATAAGCTTTCAATAACTCATTAATATGCTTCCAGCCTTTTTGCGCATATTCTAATGGGTTGTATTTATTAGGGTCCTGTTCCGCTTCAACGACGATCCAACCTTGATATTGATGTTCAACCAGGAAGGTTAATACTGTTTTGAAATCAATACTCCCGTCACCCGGAACGGTGAAGACACCATCGAGGAATGAATTAAGGAAAGATTTATGCGCCAGACGGCACTCGACTAATTTTTCATTACGCACATCTTTAAAATGAACATGCCTGATGCGCGCAAAATGTTTTTTCACTAACGGCAGCACCTCGCCATCAGAAACATAAATATGGCCAGTATCAAATAACAGATGTACATATTCCGGATCGGTATTTTCCATCAGCCGATCGACTTCCGGTAATGTCTGAACGCCGGTCCCCATATGATGATGAAAAGCCAGTTTAAGATTGTGTTTATTGGCGATTTTGCCGAGTTCATTCAACCCGGAGCACAATAAAGCCCATTCGCTATCGCTGAAATAGGGTTTCTGGGTATAAACACATTTATCAATAATCCCCTGCACGCTCCGGGTCTGTTCCGACACCACGGCAATATAAGCATGCACTTTTTCCAGCCTGGCGCAGTGTTGCTCAAAGGCTTCTTTAGCCGCGGCAATACCGTCTCGAATGATATAAGAGGAAAACCATTGACCGGGTACTTCCAGCTCACGCAGCGCCAGCTCTTTGTTGAGTTCATCAGTGTCCTGAGTAAAGCATCCACCGATTTCCGTACCGGCAAACCCCACCAGCCTGGCATCGCTCAGGATCTGCTTATAGGTGTTTTCTTTGCCAATTTCCGGGATATCATCATTGCGCCATCCGATCGGCGCAATGCCCCATTTGATACTCTTTTTAACGCTGTACATGCCACTGACTCCTGCATAATGAAGATGTTGATGACCTTTTTCATTCAGTAACCCTTGCTATAGCGATATGTTACGTTTTGCGCCGGGAAATACTTTATGTTTCTTGTAGCAAGGGGGAAGGTAAAAAGCGTCATAGATCACAAATCTACGGGTGGGTTATGCTGATTCTGCCAACCCATATTAAAGCGTCACCCTTCAGCAAATAAAAAGTTCGCCTTCCGATAATCTTTTCTGTATTGCCCAGGAGTTTTTCCGACTTTATTTTTAAAGTAATACTGGAAGTAGCTAAGATTACTAAAGCCAACCCGATAAGCTATTGATGTTATTTTTTCCCGGCCACCGTCATCGGTAGTCAGCAAGGATTGTGCCTCACCCAAACGACGTTTGATAAGGTAATCCATAGGGGCATAACCATAGCGGCGTTTAAATTCATGGGAGACAAACCAGGGGCTGACATTAAATTTTGAAGCCAGCGTTTCGAGACGAATAGGCTCGGAGAAGTTCAGGTCAATATAATTTTTGATCACGTCCAGCAGATTATCATTACGCGCAATCTCGTCGTTATCGACGCACAGCAGCACATTGCCTTCGATATATTTGAGGAGCACGCGGGTCAGCAACTGCGCCATCGCCGGGCCATCCACCGCCCGCTGATTAATCATCGTGAAGATGGAACTCATCAACTTCAGGACGGTTTCATAATGGTGGTAAAGGGGAATAACCGGCACCCTGGCATCCGGTATCAACGCATTGGCGCGCAGTCCGGGGCGTTCGATGTGGTTGATGGCGCAACAGATGGTGCCAACAGGACGGCCGCTCTCAAGGTATTCGTCATGCACCACCTGGCTGTTGTAGACCAGCAGGTCGCCCTTACGTACCGGGTAGATCCTGTCGCCAATAAAGTATTCCCCTTCACCTTCGGTAATCAGAATCAGTTCGACGGTTTGCGGGTGCATATGCATAAAACGCACAAAAGGCCCCTCGCTCTCGCTAACCTGGCTGACATACACCAGCTGTGGCAGGGTTTTATTTTCACGTTCTAACGGACAGAAGCACAAACGCATGAATTGACTTCCTCTGGCGATGAGAGGCCAGGATCTGGCACTAATTTGCTTACGGCGTTGAGCGAATCAGCCCTGCTCGCAAGCCCCCGCAGTCGTTCATCGGTTGTACATCCATCACGCTGTTTTTACGTTTCACTTTCAGACTGCATATTGAATTTTTATACCACTTAAAATGAAATAAAAATGCTATGCAGATCATAAAATCCTTCAGACTCTGTATACACGTTTTAGAATCCACGGCCTTGAAAAGGCAAATAAAACAATAAATACATGCAATTAAACACGAAATGTGTTTAGTAAACATGCTCTTTTGCTGTGTGGTTACGCTATCAAACAATCAAAACTAAATTCCATAAAATTAAATTTGAAATTTTTAGTTCAAAAAATTACATTGGTACGGCATACTTTTCATCGGTTCTTGCACCCCGCCAGCCAGGTGCCGGTGCAACTTAGCATCGTAGAATTCTTTTCAAGAAGGTACATAGTGATGGAAACAGTCGGTAACTTTATCAACGGTAAAATCTGTCTGAGCAGCAGCGGTGAAACCCTGCCGGTCACCAATCCGGCCACGGGTGAAATCATTCGTGAAGTGACGCAAAGCACCAGCCAGGAGATGCTCGATGCCATCAGCAGCGCGCATCAGGCCTTCCCGGCGTGGAGTAAAACCGCGCCGTTGCGTCGTGCCCGTATTCTTTTTAAATTCAATGCATTACTTGAGCAGCACCGGGATGAACTGGCAGCGCTTATCGTCAGTGAGCATGGCAAAGTGTGGTCAGACGCGCTGGGTGAACTGACCCGCGGCATGGAAGTGGTTGAGTTTGCCTGCGGCATTCCCCACCTGAGTAAAGGTGAATACTCTGCCACCGTCGGCTCCGGCGTTGACAGCTATTCTTTAATGCAGCCGCTGGGCGTAGTGGCGGGCATCACGCCGTTTAACTTCCCGGCGATGGTGCCAATGTGGATGTTCCCTATCGCCTTGGCCTGCGGCAATACCTTCGTCCTTAAGCCACCGGCTCCGGTTCCCTCTGCTTCGCTGCGTCTTGCCGAGTTACTAAAAGAAGCAGGCCTGCCGGATGGCGTCTTTAACGTGGTGCACTGTGGTAATGAAGCAGCCAGTCTGCTGACCAGCGATCCACGAATTCAGGCCGTGAGCTTTGTCGGATCCTCCGGCGTTGCCGAGCACATCTACACCACGGCCAGCGCACACGGCAAACGGGTGCAGGCGTTTGGCGCGGCGAAAAACCACGCGATTGTCATGCCGGATGCGGATATCGACGCCACCGTCAGTGCGATCATGGGCGGCGCATACGGCTCCGCAGGCGAACGTTGCATGGCCTTACCGGTGGTGGTAGCTGTCGGGGACGACACCGCAGACCGACTGATTGCCCGCCTGACTCCGCTGATTAAAGCCCTGCGTATTGGCCCCGGCGATGTTCGTGGCGAGCAGGAAAACGAGATGGGCCCGGTGGTATCCCGCGCGCATCAGCAAAAAGTACTCGGCTATATCGATAAAGGCGAACGTGAAGGCGCAAAACTGCTGATCGATGGTCGCAACTATCGTGTCCCAGGTCATGCCAATGGCTTCTTTGTTGGTGGTACGCTGTTCGACCATGTGACCACCGATATGACCATCTGGCGTGAAGAGATTTTCGGGCCGGTATTAGGGATTGTGCGCGTGGCGGATTATGCCGAAGCTATTCGCACCGTCAATGCTCATGAGTTTGGCAACGGCAGCGTAATTTTCACCACCAACGGCCACTATGCCCGCGATTTTGTGCAGGAAGTGGAAGCCGGCATGGTGGGTGTGAATATTCCGGTTCCGGTGCCCGTGGCGTTTCACTCTTTTGGCGGCTGGAAACGTTCCGTGTTCGGTGCGCTTAACGTCCATGGGCCAGACGGCGTGCGCTTCTATACCCGCATGAAAACCGTCACTACCCGCTGGCCAAACGGGCAACAGATTGTTTCTGAGTTTAGTATGCCAACCCTTGGCTAACGACCTTTCAGAAAGGAGAAGAGTATGGCCAACTTGCTGAGTCAGTGTTCCGCCAGTACGGGCAGAATTCAGCATATCACCCCGCAAAATGCGGGGTGGGATTATGTCGGTTTTGATGTCTGGCGGCTTAAAGCGGGCGAGTCTGTTGAGCTGCCCGCCGACGAGCTTGAGCGATGCCTGGTGCTGATCGCGGGCATCGCGAGTATCAAAGCGGCCGACCACGATTTTCAGCAGATCGGCAAGCGCATGAGTCCTTTCGAACGCACCCCGGCCTTTTCAGTCTACGTGCCGCATCACACGCAGGCTCTGGTGGTGGCTGAGTCCGATCTGGAACTGGCGGTGTGCAGCGCTCCAGGGTTTGGCGAGCTGCCGGTACGCCTGATTGCCCCGCAGGATGTGGGCGTGGAGCATCGTGGTAAAGGGAAGAATCAGCGTCTGGTACACAACATTTTGCCGGACGATAGCCCGGCCGACAGTCTGCTGGTAGTGGAGGTCTATACCCGCGAGGGTGACACCAGCTCCTGGCCTGCGCATAAGCACGATACGCCGGTTGAAGGTCAGGAAACCTATCTCGAAGAGACCTACTATCACCGTTTTGATCCGCCGCAGGGCTTCTGCCTGCAACGGGTTTACACCGATGACCGTAGCCTTGATGAGTGCATGGCCGTTTATGACCGGGGCGTGGTGAAAGTACCGCGTGGTTACCACCCTGTCGCCACCATCGCCGGGTATGATAACTACTATCTGAATGTGATGGCTGGCCCGAACCGTAAATGGCAGTTTACATGGGAAGTCGACCACGCGTGGATTAACTCCCCGGCGTACCCGCGTTAAGTTCCGACCGTTGTAAGCAGTAACACCGATAAATGCTGTAACTATTGCCGGTCTTGTTTAAAGACCGGCTTTTTTGTTGCCTGCACTTCGAAATATCAGGCTGTCACATTCGGTTTGTTGCCTGATAAAGCCTGAAGTTTACTGGCCGCCAGCGCTTCAATTTCCGTCAACGGCACACCTTTAGTTTCCGGTACATAGCGGGAGATAAACAGGTAGCACACCAGGTTAAAGACCACGAAGATCCACATTGAAAAAGCGCCGCCAAACTGCGCCTGTAGCCAGGCATTATCATTCACCACCGGGAAGAGCAGCGAAATAAGGAAGTTGGCAATCCACATCAGACTGACCGCCAGCCCCATCCCAAAGCCTTTAATTTTTTCCGGGAAGACTTCAGAGATAAGCACCCAGGCTCCCACACTCCAGCTCACCGCAAAGAACAGCATAAAGAACAGAATGCCGAAGAGGGTGAGATAACCGGTGTCGTGGGTATACAGACCATAAGAGGCTATCAGCAGGCCGACAATTGACCCCAACGTGCCCGCCTTCATAATCGGAATGCGTCCATAGCGGTCAAACAGGATCATGCCGATAAAGCTGCCCACCATATTGCAGACCGCGATAAAAATGGTCTGGAACATCACCACTTCGGTACTGGCGTTTTTCAGCATCAGTGGCGCGTAGTAGTTCATCACATTCACGCCGGTGAATTGCTGCAACACGGCGATACAGCAGCCGACCAGCAAAATGTATTTCAGCACCGGTGACTGACTCAGCGTCTGTGACTCCTGCCTGCCGCCATTATTGCTGACGCCATTTTCTTTCATCGTTGCAAAAATAGCCCGCACTTCCGCTGCCGACAGACCGGAATAAACCTTCGCCAGCACCCGCAATGATCCCTCTTCAGATTTATGATTCCGCGCACACCAGGCCGGCGACTCCGGCAGAAAAATGATCATCGCCAGCATCGCAACGGAGGGAATAACCTGTACCAGAAGCATTGTTTTCCAGCCCTGGGAGACCAGCAGCGCTTCGCTCATCCCCTTCGCGATCGCGTAGTTAATGATAAAGACCAGCACCTGCCCCAACACCACGACAATATTGTAGATCCCCAGCGCCTTGCCTCTGATTTGCGCAGGCGCCAGCTCCGCCATATACATCGTTGAGGCGGTGCCAGCCATCCCGACAGCAAAGCCACAGACAATCCTTGCGAGTGAGAAAATGGCAAAGGACTCGCTGAATGCCGCCGCCAGCGAGGAGAGAATAAAGATAATGGCGATAATCAGGAGGGCCGTTTTGCGCCCCAGTTTATCGGCAATTTTCCCGCCGCAGAGCGCACCGACAATACAACCGATCACAATACTGGATACCGCCCAGCCTGTTTCAGCTGGACTGAGTTGATAGAACTTTTGCAGAGGCAGGATAACCCCCGTAATTACCGCAGTTGAATACCCAAACATCAGCCCTGCCAGGGCGGCAATACAACACAATGCATACACATAGGCCGAATTGTACTGATTTTTCTGACTCATACCTTCTCCCTTGCTGTTATGAAACATCCACAATGAAAAATTTGATCGCATTTTTATATTTATAGAAAAAATATTTCACGAAGGGGATCACGAAATCGCTATGCATCGGCAAAAAATGGCCATCAGGTGTGGGTTAACCACAATAGAGCAGGAATTAAAATTTCATTAGAAATGGAAAATGGAATTAAAGCAGGGAGTAAAAACAGTGGGGGGTATAGGGTTGAATGCATAACCGATGATCGCGACCTGGCGACCATCGGTTATGCGGAGAATTACTGCCCCAGCGCCAGGGAAACGGCCAGGGTTTGCGCCAGGCACATAGAAGCGACCTGCGAGCGGAAGCCATCGACCTGAGCTTCGCGGACCACAAAGCACACCTCGCTGAAGGCCGCCAGCGGGCTGACCTGGCTGTCGGTAATGGCAATATGGTGTGCGCCACGCTGCGCGCCGAGCTCAACCAGTTCAACCACTTCCTGGGCGTAAGGCGAGTAGCTGATGGCAACCACCACGTCATTCGGGCCAACCATGCTGAGTTGTTCGGAGAACATGCCGCCCAGACCATCGATTAAAAATGCCCGCCGTTCCAGATGACGCAACGCATAGGTTAAATAGCTGGCGACGCTGAAAGAGCGGCGCAGACCAATCACATAGATATTCTCGGCATTACGCAGCAAAGAGACCGCCGCATCCAGTTGTTCACTCTTGATCTGCACCGGCAGTTGCTGCAAAACCTGAGCATTGACCATTGAGAACAGCTTAAGAATTTCAGCGGGTTTTTCCGGAGTCGGTTCGCCTTCGTCGTTGCTTTTCTGCCGGAATAAGCGGGCGCGCTCGGTATAGCTAACGGTCTCTTCCATCAGATGTTGACGGAATACCTGTTTCATTTCGTTAAAGCCGCTAAAACCGAAAGCGTTAGCAAAACGAATTAATGTCGAGGGAGGGACATCAGCATGCTGAGCAATGGATGCCACGGTATCGAAAGCCACGCTGTTACTGTTATCCAGAATGTATTGCGCGACCTGCTTCAGACGTTTACTGAGCGAATCATAGCGACTACGGATATCGTCCTGAAGTAAAGAAAGCTGTGTTTGTTGTTTTGACATATAACCCACTCTTGCAGAACAAAAATTTCACTAAAGCGGATACTAGCAAAAAAAATTTGAATCTTCATTCGGCGTAGCTAAAAATGCGTTTTATCGCACTTAAAAAATAAGCCGGGTTGGGGAGATATGGGGAAAGGCCCGGCAGCGGCTGCCACCGGGCGCAGGCACTTACTCTACGGCTTCGGCTTTTTTCGCCAGGCCGTCCAGCAGTTTCTGATGAATACCACCGAAACCGCCGTTACTCATCACCAGAATATGATCGCCCGGCAGTGCGGTTTTGAGGATCATATCGGCCAGCGTATCCACGTCGCCGCTCCAGTGCGCGGGCTGCACACAGGCATCCGCCACTTCGGCAACCTGCCACGGAATATGCGGCGGCTGGAGCAGGAACACCTCATCGGCACGGCCCAGAGACGGCGCCAGATCGTCTTTACTGTGGCCCATCTTCATGGTGTTGGAGCGCGGTTCGAGAACGGCGATAATCCGCGCGGTACCGCCAACTTTGCTACGCAGCGCCGCAAGCGTCGCCAGAATGGCCGTCGGATGATGGGCGAAATCGTCGTAGACGTTAACGCCGTAGGCTTCTCCGCGCAATTCCAGGCGGCGGCGGGCGTTGATAAACGACCCTAACGCCTCGGCGGCATCTTTCGGCGCCACACCCACATGACGCGCAGCGGCAATCGCCATCAGCCCGTTATGCATGTTGTGTTCACCCACCAGACCCCATTGCACCTGACCCACCACTTCACCATCAAGCAGGACTTCCCAGCTGGAGGCATCGGTGGTCAGTTTTTTCGCCAGCCAGTGGCCCTGTTCGCCCACCAGCTCCTGCTCGCTCCAGCAGCCCATCGCCAGGGTTTGTTTCAGGTTGATGTCGTTTTCCGGCCAGATGATTTTGCCCTGCCCCGGCACTATCCGCACCAGATGGTGGAACTGTTTCTGGATGGCTTTCAGATCGTCGAAAATATCCGCATGATCAAACTCGAGGTTATTGAGGATCAAGGTACGCGGGCAGTAGTGAACGAACTTGGAGCGTTTATCAAAAAACGCACAGTCGTATTCATCGGCTTCAATTACAAAGAACGGGCTTTCGCCCAGACGAGCGGAAACCTCGAAATTGCCCGGTACGCCGCCAATGACAAACCCTGGCTTGTAACCACAGCCTTCGAGGATCCAGGTCACCATCCCTGCCGTGGTGGTTTTACCGTGCGTACCGGCAACGGCCAGCACCCAGCGGTCGCACAGCACAAAATCATGCAGCCACTGCGGGCCGGACATAAACGGAATATTTCTTTCCAGCACCGCTTCAACACAGGGATTGCCGCGCGTCATGGCATTGCCGATGATCACCAGATCCGGCGCGTTATCCAGTTGGCTGGCGTCATAACCCTGAATAAGTTCAATGCCTTGCTTCTTAAGCAAGGTACTCATCGGCGGATACACATTGGCGTCCGAACCCGTTACTTCGTGACCCAGGGAGCGAGCCAGCAGCGCCAGTCCGCCCATAAAAGTGCCGCAAATCCCCAATATATGAATGCGCATTCGTCTCTTTCCTTATTCTCTTCGGCACATATTTTACCCGCATGTATCCCATGACGGAAATGCATTTAAGGATAATCTGTATTCTGCTGGCGCGATTCACCTGTGCGCGAACATTTGAAACTTTGTTAGTATTGTTGAGGTCACACTACTCCACATAAAATGCAGGGACAGGGTATGAAAACGTTAGGTGAATTTATTGTTGAGAAACAGCATGAGTTTTCTCACGCTACCGGTGAGTTAACCGCGCTGCTGTCAGCAATAAAACTGGGTGCCAAGATCATCCATCGCGATATCAATAAAGCCGGTCTGGTTGATATCCTGGGTGCCAGCGGTGCTGAAAACGTGCAGGGTGAAGTGCAGCAAAAACTTGACCTGTTCGCAAATGAAAAACTGAAAGCCGCACTGCGCGCACGTGATATCGTTGCCGGGATCGCTTCCGAAGAAGAAGATGAAATCGTCGTCTTCGAAGGCTGTGAACATGCAAAGTATGTCGTGCTGATGGACCCGCTGGATGGCTCCAGCAACATCGATGTTAACGTCTCTGTCGGGACTATCTTCTCTATCTACCGCCGCGTGACGCCGGTTGGAACGCCGGTTACCGAAGAAGACTTCCTGCAACCAGGCAGCCAGCAGGTCGCCGCGGGTTATGTGGTCTATGGTTCATCCACCATGCTGGTCTACACCACCGGCTGCGGTGTGCACGCCTTCACCTACGATCCCTCTTTGGGCGTGTTCTGCCTCTGCCAGGAACGTATGCACTTCCCGGAAAAGGGCACCACTTACTCCATTAACGAAGGCAACTACATCAAATTCCCGCTGGGCGTGAAAAAGTATCTCAAGTTCTGCCAGGAAGAAGATAAACCGACGCTGCGCCCTTACACCACGCGCTACATCGGTTCGCTGGTCGCCGACTTCCATCGTAACCTGCTCAAAGGCGGGATCTACCTCTACCCAAGCACCGCCAGCCACCCGGAAGGGAAACTGCGTCTGCTGTATGAGTGCAATCCGATGGCCTTCCTCGCCGAACAGGCTGGCGGTAAAGCAAGCGACGGTAAAGAGCGTATTCTGGATATCGTGCCGGAAAGCCTGCACCAGCGTCGTCCATTCTTCGTCGGTAACGAACATATGGTCGATGACGTAGAGCGCTTTATGCGTGAGTTCCCGGACGCATAAGTTCTGAGATAACGGTTCCCCTCACCCTAAAAGGGCGAGGGGACAGATCAAGAAAGTGATTGGGGTGAGGGTATGAGTCGGTTACGCGCTCTGCAAACGGAAAGAGGCCATCGCTTCCAGCAGTTCACGGGACTGTTCTTCCAGCGAACGGGTCGCCGCTGAAGACTGTTGCACCAGTGCGGCGTTCTGCTGTGCGGTCTCATCCATCTGACTGACAGCAATATTCACCTGCTCAATTCCCCTGCTTTGCTCTTTAGACGCGCTGGCAATCTCGCGCATCAGCTTCGTCATCCGCATCACTTCAGACGCAATTTCATCCATGGTTTCGCCTGCCTGCATCGCCAGATCGCTGCCTTCGGAAACCTGCGACTGAGAGCTACTGATAAGCTGGCGGATCTCTTTGGCGGCATCCCCGCTGCGGCTTGCCAGATTACGGACTTCCCCTGCTACAACCGCAAAGCCGCGCCCCTGCTCTCCCGCACGCGCCGCTTCTACCGCCGCGTTCAGCGCCAGAATATTGGTCTGGAAAGCGATACTGTCAATCATGCTAAGGATGTCGGCAATACGGCTGGAGCTGTCGGAGATATCGCGCATTTTTTCAATGACGTAGCAGACCATTTCACTGCCGCGATCGGCGGTATCGGATACCGCTTTCGCCAGCTGGTGCGCCTGATCGGCGTTATCGGCGTTCTGTTTCACCGTGGCGGTGATCTCTTCCATGCTGGCCGCCGTCTGCTCCAGCGACGTGGCGGTCGATTCAGTACGCTGCGCCAGATCGACGTTCCCCAGCGACAGCTCACGGCTGCCGGTGTCGATTTGCGAACTGGCATCCCGCACCCGGGTCACTGAGTTGATCAGCGAATAGCGCATATTATCAATCGCCGCATTCAGACGGTGAAACTCTTTACTGGCGGTGTTAGCGCTTACTTCGGTGAGATTCCCCGCCGCCACGTGCTCCAGCTGTTCGATGGAGGCATCCAGAGGTTTGAGCAGCATATGACGCAGAGAGAGCCAGGCCAGCACAATCACGCCAGCCGCGGCCAGCGCCACCACCACAATCAGCATCATGACAAAGTTCTTGCTCGACTGAACGGCATCCACTTCCGCCTTGCCGCGCGCTTCCCCCCAGGCCTGGAATGCCTGCATATCGTTATCAAACTGACGGGAGATGGGGATAAGTTTGCTTTCCAGCAGGGAGTAATAGTCATCCGCGCTTTGCGCTTTTAAGGCCGCCTGCATCGGCCCGATCCCTTGCTCGCTGTAGACGGCATAGCTTTTGGCGACCTGGGTCAGCAACTGCGTACCCTGCTCGTCATCCACCCCGGCGCTGAACACGCTGTCCAGCGCTTTCTTACCTTTTGCTATCTCGTCATTGATGTCGTTAACCGACTTAGCGGCATCATCCAGCAGACCCACTTCCATCATCCGCACGGCCTGGCCCGACTCATTTCGCGCTCGCAAAATTCGCGTGTAGCCTTCGTTAAGGCGCGCCATTTTCTCGCCTTGCAGAACGCTGATGCGCTCCAGCGAAGAAGAACTTTTGCTAAGAGCATAAACCCCCATGCCGCTCACCAGCAGCAGGAGAAAAGTCATTACGGCGAGAAGCGAAAGCAAGCCGGTGCGAAGCGAGAGCGTTCTGAGCATGATAGTTTTTCCGGTAACAGAGATTCTTTCAGGCGTAAATTAAGCCTCATTGGCAGGTTATCGTCCGCCACCGGAAAAACTTTAATTCTTTTTAATTATTTCAATGTGTTAGTGCTTTGTTGCCGCGGTGCTAACGCGTGTTACAGGCGAGCTCTGGCGATTCTCCCACAGCACGGTAAGGCCACGTTGTAACGCGATAAAAATAAACAATAAAATGCCGATGGCGATTTTTGTCCACCAGGAGCTGAGCGTTCCATCAAAATTGATATAGGTCTGGATTAGCCCCTGGATGGCCACACCGAACAGCGTACCCAGCACCGTGCCGACGCCGCCGCTGAGCAAGGTTCCGCCGATCACCACCGAAGCAATGGCATCCAGCTCAACACCGACCCCCGCCAGCGCATAACCAGCCTGGGTGTAGACGGAGAAGACGATGCCTGCCAGGGTGGCAAGGCCAGTGGAAAGCATATAGATACGGATGGTGGTGCTGCGGGTGGAAATCCCCATCAGGTTGGCGGAGGTGGCGCTGCCGCCAATGGCATACACCTCGTTGCCGAAACGGGTCCGGTGCGCGAGAAAAATACCGATCACCACCACGCCCAGCATCAGCAGTCCCATCGCGCTCAATCGCCCACCGCCAGGGATCAACCATGACAGGCTCGATAGCGTATCGTAAACCGGGTGGTTAATGGGAATCGACTCTTCCGACACCAGGTAACTGACGCCGCGCAAAAAGAACATCCCGGCCAGGGTGATGATAAAAGCCGGTATTTTCAGCGCATCGATCAACAGCCCCATAAATGCGCCGAATGCACAGCCCATCGCCAGCACCAGAGGGAACGCCAGCAGAGGCGAAATCCCCCAGTAGCCGATCGCTTTGGCCAGGAAGACCCCGGTAAACGCAATCACCGACCCTACGGACAGGTCAATCCCGCCGGAGAGGATCACGAAGGTCATCCCGACGGCGATAATGCCTAAAAAGGCGTTATCCGTCAGGATATTACAAATAACACGCGTGGACGCAAAACCCGGGAATTGCGTCAGGCAGTAGAGATACCCAAGCACAAAGACGCCGAGGGTGATCATCAGCGGCAGGTTACGTTTTATCATGACCGCGTACTCCTTTAATCAGTGCGATAAAGCGCGGCGACTGAACGATCAGTACGCACAACACCACCACCGCTTTCACCACCTGGTTAAGCTCCGGCTGAAAGCCTGAGAGCAAAATCCCCGTGTTCATTCCCTGGATAATCAGCGCGCCAATCACCGACAGCACGAGGTTAAAACGCCCGCCCATCAGCGATGCGCCGCCAATCACCACCGCCAGAATGGCATCCAGCTCCAGCCACAGACCTGCGTTGTTGGCATCGGCACCACGAATATCTGCCGCCACGATAACCCCGGCGATCGCCGCACAGACGCCACTCAGTACATAGGCCAGCATCACCACGACCCGGGTGTTAACCCCGGCATTTTTCGCTGCGCGGATGTTGATCCCGACGGCTTCGATAAACATACCCAGCGCCGTTTTACGGGTAAACAGCCAGAAGATGACCAGCGTCGCCAGCGCAATAATCACCGGCGTCGGGAAGTAGAACAGCTTACCGCTGCCCAGCCATGCCAGACCGGGAGAGTTAAAGGTGACGATTTGCCCGGAGGTAATAAGCTGCGCCACGCCTCGCCCGGCGACCATCAGGATAAGCGTGGCAACGAAGGGCTGTATTTTGAGAATGGCGACCAGAATACCGTTCCACAATCCGGCGAGAACCCCGGAGCCTAGCGCCGCCAGCAGCACAACCGGCAGGCTGTGCCCGGCCACGGTCATCGAGGCCGCCGTCGCCCCGGCAATCGCCATTACGGCGCCCACCGAGAGATCGATACCGCCAGTGGCAATCACCAGCGTCATGCCGATGGCCAGCAGCGCAACGGGAGCGGCGCGGTTGAGAATATCAATCGGGCTGCCGAACAGGCGACCATCCTGCAACACAATCTGAAAGAAGTGCGGGGCAACCAGGCTGTCCACCAGCAGCACCAGCAGCAGCGCCATGATTTGCGGCATCCCTGTCGGCCATTTAAAGCGGCGCTTCGTCTGCCCGGTTTGTGGAAGTGATTGAGGCATCACAGATTACTCCTTATGCCGCGATGGCATTCATGATCGCCGGGACCGACAGCTCAGCGAGCGGGATCTCCGCCACCTGTTTGCGATCGCGCATGATAATCACCCGATCGGCATAGCCCACCAGCTCCTCCAGTTCGGAGGAGATAACCAACAGCGCAAGACCATCGGCGCAAAGGGTTTCAATCAGGCGAATAATTTCCGCATGGGCCCCCACATCGATACCGCGCGTAGGCTCATCGAGGATCAGGAACTGCGGTTTAGTCAGCAGCCAGCGCGAAAGCAGGACTTTTTGCTGGTTGCCGCCGGAGAGAAACTCAATGGGCTGATCGGCGCTCGGAGTGCGGATCCCCAACTGGCGGATAAAGCGTTCGGCAATGGCGTTCTGCTCGCGGCGGGGGATTGGCCGCAGCCAGCCCCGTTGCGCCTGCAGAGCCAGCACAATATTCTCCCGCACTGACGCCGCGGCAATAATACCGTCGGTTTTCCTGTCTTCCGGGCAAAAACCAATGCCCAGGCAGGAGGCCTGATGCGGTGAGCGCAGGACCTGGGGCTTGCCTTTGATCAATGCGCTGCCGCTGTCGGCGGGTTTGATCCCAAAAATCACTTCCGCGGTTTCGGTACGCCCGGAGCCCAGCAGCCCGGCAAGACCGACGATTTCGCCTGGGCGAACGTCCAGATCAAAAGGAGCAATGACCCCTTTCTTACCAAAATCTTTAAACGCAGCGACCGGTTTATCGCTGAGCAGCGTCCGTCCGGCACGTTGCAGGGCGTTGTTGTCGAGCTCACGACCGAGCATCATTTTCACCAGCTCGATCTGCGGTAACTCACGGGTTTCGCGGCAGCCGACAAAACCGCCGTTACGTAACACGGTGATGCGGTCGCTGACCTCGTACACCTGGTCGAGGAAGTGGGTGACAAAAATTAACGCCACGCCCTGAGCGCGTAGCTGACGCATCAGGGTAAAGAGCATCTCCACTTCCTGGGTATCCAGGCTGGCGGTAGGCTCATCAAGGATCAGCACTTTGGCGGAGAGATCGATGGCGCGGCAGATCGCCACAATTTGTTGCATGGCAACGGAATAGCGATTGAGGGGTTCGCGGACATCCAGCGAGAAACCGTAAGATTCCATGAGTTCGGTGGCGCGTTTCTCCATCTCTTTACGGCGCAGTAAGCCGAAGCGACGCGGTTCACGACCGATAAACAGGTTATCCGCCACCGACATATTGGGCAGCAGGTTCACTTCCTGGTAGACCGTACCTATCCCCAGCTGTTGCGCATGGGCGGTGTTTTTCGGGCTGATTTCTTTGCCTTCCAGCCAAATCGTCCCTTTTTCTGCGTGGTAAACCCCGGTAAGCGCCTTGATGAGCGTCGATTTTCCGGCACCGTTTTCCCCGAGCAACGCCATGATCTCACCTTTGCGCAGGCTAAAATCAACGTTATCAAGCGCCTTCACGCCGGGAAAGAATTTACTCAGGCCCTCTGTACGGAGGATTGGATGCTGTAGCTCAGTGGTCATTTATTCTCCCCCTCACCCTAACCCTCTCCCTGAGGGAGAGGGGATCTGATATATGCCCCACTCACGCTCCCTCCCCCATGGGAGAGGGTCGCGATGAGGGGGCAAGGGCATTAGTAGCCCATGTTTTTCTTCTTCTCTAACTCTTCTTTTGCGGTGTCCGGCAGGTAGAGGGTGGATTTGGTGATCGTCACTTTCTCAGGCAGGGTGCCGTCTTTTTTGAATTTTTCCAGCGCATCGAAGGCCGGGCCAGCCATATTCGGGGTCAGTTCTACGCTGGCATTGGCTTCGCCATCGATCATCGCTTTGTAAATATCGGGTACGCCGTCAATGGAGCCGGTCAGGATATCTTTGCCCGGTTTCAGACCGGCTTCTTTAATGGCCTGAATGGCGCCAATCACCATGTCATCGTTATGGGCATAAACCATGCAAATGTTTTTGCCGTTGTTCTCCGCTTTGATAAAGCTTTCCATGACCTCTTTCCCTTTACTGCGGGTGAAGTCGCCGGACTGAGAACGGATGATTTTGATATTGGAGGCTTTAGAAATGGCTTCAGCGAACCCTTTCTTACGATCGATTGCCACGCTCGCACCGACGGTGCCTTGCAGCTCAACCACATTACACTGCTTATCGCCCACCTGTTTGATCAGCCAGTCGCCAATCAGTTTGCCTTCCAGTACGTTGTCGGCAGTGACGGTGGTCATATAGAGATCTTTATCTTTGACATCAATGGAACGATCGAGCAGGAAAACCGGGATTTTGGCGTCTTTGGCTTCTTTCAGCACCGGCTCCCAACCGGTCGCCACGACCGGAGCGATAAAGATGGCATCCACGCCCTGAGCGATAAAGGAGCGAACCGCTTTGATTTGGTTTTCCTGTTTTTGCTGGGCGTCGGCAATTTTCAGCGTAATACCGCGTTTTTGAGCTTCGCTTTTCGCGACGTTGGTTTCGGCGGCTCGCCAGCCAGATTCAGAACCAACCTGAGAAAAGCCCACCGTAAGCGGTGCGGCCATCGCCATAGACGACATGGCTGCTGAAACTGCGGTGACAAGAAGTAAGCGCTTCCACATATGTGTATCCTCGTAGGGTTATTGTTGGCTACAACTTCGCCTGCAGGAAAACTATAGACACCAGGAGATGTAACAGAATGCGTTACATCACAAATCAGAAAAGTGAATGAATTGTTGAGCGCCAGTTGCGATCTGGAGCCCGAAATGACCTGGTGCGATCGGCCCTGCATCATGCTTTGAAATTACAGTCTTTTTCGCATGAAACAGCCTCTCTACACACCAGTGTAATCGCTTCCACAAATTTATTGATGATGCAGCTATCTTTATGGATTATTCTGTCATTTTTCTACGCAAAATAATCATGCTGCGGCGAGTGGACACTGAAAACAAAGCGAAGACATTCTTAGTGAGTTGGCTATAATACCCGCCACTTGTTTGCCACACATTTCAAAGGAAACAAACATGAGCTTACTCAACGTCCCGGCGGGTAAAGATCTGCCAGAAGATATCTACGTTATTATTGAGATCCCGGCTAACGCTGACCCTATCAAATACGAAGTCGATAAAGACAGCGGCGCGCTGTTCGTTGACCGTTTCATGTCCACCGCGATGTTCTATCCGTGCAACTACGGCTACATCAACCACACCCTGTCCCTGGACGGTGACCCGGTAGACGTGCTGGTCCCGACTCCGTACCCGCTGGAGCCAGGTTCCGTTATTCGCTGCCGTCCTGTTGGCGTGCTGAAAATGACCGACGAGTCTGGCGAAGATGCCAAACTGGTTGCTGTTCCGCACACCAAACTGAGCAAAGAATACGATCACATTAAAGATGTGGGCGACCTGCCAGAACTGCTGAAAGCCCAGATCACTCACTTCTTCGAGCACTACAAAGATCTCGAGAAAGGCAAATGGGTGAAAGTCGACGGTTGGGACAATGCTGAAGCCGCTAAAGCGGAAATCATTGCTTCCTTCGAGCGCGCTAAGAAGTAATCTGATTTATCTGAAAAACCCTGAACGCTGGCGATGGCGGGTCAGGGTTTTTTATGCCTGCAATCCTCGCACCTGCCATCCCCCAACCGTTGTGCGCCTGTTTTTTGATCATACTGCCCTGCCTCTGTTTCTGCGATTTACCCCTTATTTTTTGTAGTAAATCCTTGTTACACTTTCATTGCAAACAATACTGCCAATCATTATCATTTGCGTTCCGTAATATTATGTGAAGAAACGTAAATGAAACTCCATAATTCATCTCCTCTGAAAAAAACCGCTGTCATTACGTTCACCCTGGCCCTGTTGATGGCAACATTTTCAACTCAGGCGACTACCCGAGCGCAAAGTGATTTTCTGACCGCCGCTCCTGGCCCTGGCATTTATGAACTGGCTTATGACGGCAGCCAAAATAGCCTGTTCGCCGCCTCTGCCCCCTCTTTTGACAAAGACAAAACCAGCGGTCTCGTTTATCGCCTGGATCCGCAGACGTTAAAAACCACCAGCGCGCTTACGACCTCGCGTCGTGCCTTCGCCGCCGCGCTGGATGAGGAAAATCATAAACTCTGGCTCGGCAACACGCTGGAAGGCTCCGTGACCCTTGTCGATACGCGCAGCGGCAAAGAGATCAAAACGCTGCAACTGAGTGACACTGCCAATCCGAAAGAGATTGTTCACACTCGCGAGATGGCGCTGGATAACGTCCGTCACCGCTTATATGTTTCCGGTGTGGCACAAAAAGGTGTCGTCTGGGTTATCGACACCGAGAAAAATGAACTGATTACCACCATAGAAAATATGGGGAAATGGCCAACAGGTCTCGTGGTTAATAGCGAAAAAGGCCTCGTTTATGTCATTAACGGCAGTGGTGAGCTGGTGACCATTAATGGCGAAGATAATTCGATTGTCAGCCGTCATGTTATTGAAGGGGATAAAAAACACTTCTTCCTGAATATCGCCATCGACAGCAAAAATAACCGCGCCTTTATTACCGATCCGGACCTGCCGAATATTCTAGTGGTGGATACGACCAGCGGTAAAATAATCCACAGCATTAGTAATGTTAATTCGCTGGCGGTTCTCTATAACGCCAAACGCGATGAAATCTATATTACTCATCGCAACGCGAAGCTCGTCAGCATTGTTGATGGCACCTCATATCGCCTAAAAACTTATATCGCCACCACCTTGCTGCCCAATAGCCTGGCGCTTGCCGCTAACGGCAGCGAACTGTTTGTTAGCCTGAAACAGGGCGAAAAAGAGATGGGTAAAGCACCAGATGAAGTGATGAAAATCGATCTGGAAAAAATCTAAATCTCACCAATAACACTATCCGCTCCGCCCTCTTTCTCCAGGCGCGGAGCATTTGCTGCATCTTTCACGTTTCAGGTATTAACTCACATGAAGACTAAACATCTGGCCGTTACGGGGATGGTGGCTTTATTTGGCGGGACGTTACTCAGCGCCCAGGCTGCCACCACCAGCACCGACGATGAAATGGTTGTAACGGCGACCGGTTTTGCCCAGCAGAAAAAAGAGGCACCGGCGACCATCTCGACAATCGATCGTAAAACCCTGAATATTCAGCCTGACCGGAATATCGGCGAGGCGGTGAAAAATCTGCCGGGCGTGTCGGTCTCCAGCGGCGGTAGCGACATGTCATCCGGCAATATCATGATGCGCGGGATGGATAACAGCTATACCGCCTTTATGGTCAACGGCGTAAAACAGAACACCGGCGAATCCCGTCAGTACGGCCAGGATATTGGCGCCGAAGCCGATTTCTTACCCCCGCTGGAAGCCATTGAACGCATTGAAGTGATCCGCGGCCCGATGTCATCCCTGTATGGTTCTGATGCTATTGGCGGCGTGGTCAACGTCATCACCAAAAAGCCTTATGGCATCGACAACTGGACAGGGGCCATCGCGGCCAATACCTGGTTACAGGAGCATCAGGATCTGGGGAATACCAGCCAGATGAACCTGTTCGCCATGGGTCCGTTGATCCCGCAAAAACTGGGGCTGAGCATCGCGGCTGACGGGCTTGACCGTCGCGATGACGAGCGTCAGAACTACTTTGGCAAGCACAACCGTAAATCCCTCGACACCACGCTTGCCTTTGCCGCGACGGAGAACAACCTGTTTGACCTGAACCTGGTGGTTGCCGGGCAGGAAAAAAACCGTACCCGGAAACGGGGAACGCCGTATATGTGGAAGTTTGACCGCGATGCGGCCACGCTGACCCATACCGGCTGGTACGCGGACGATACCATCTCCACGACCAACTACATCAACTACGAGAAAGGCCGTTCAAAATATAAATTTGATAGCAACACGCCGCAGTACGTGCAGACGGAAAACTATGTTGCGAACTCACAGACGACCTTCAGCTTTGATAGTCATAAACTGACCGTTGGGGCTAACTTCACCCGCGAAGAGCTTAATGATCGCTTCGATGTAGCGAACAAAACCCTGCCAGGCGGCCCTGCCCCGATTACCGAAGTGACCCGTAATGGCTGGGCGCTGTTTGCTGAAGATGCCTGGACCATCAACGACTTCACCCTGACCACCTCCGCGCGTGGCGATTACGACAGCTATTTTGGTACGCATCTGACGCCAAAACTGTATGGCAACTGGGCCATCTCCGATGCCTGGACCCTGAAAGGCGGGGTCTCCGCTGGCTACAAGAAGCCCGACCTGCGGGCGACCTCCAGCGACTTCATCACCCCTTACGGTTCGACAGCCCCTTATTCGTTCCTGACCGTCGGTAATGAAGACCTGAAGCCAGAAACCAGCGTCAACGCCGAAACTGGCCTCTACTGGAGCGGGAAGACGCTGTCACTGGACGCCACCGTCTTCTATACCGAGTTCAAGGATAAGATCGACGAACAGACCATCTGCGAAACCACGGACACCATGCAGTGCTCAGTCCATGGTTATAACGCGGAAACCGTCAGCAAGTACTTCAACGTCAGCCGCGCCGACCTCTACGGGATTGAGCTGAATGCCGACTGGCAGATGACGGACGACCTGAAAGCCAACGCCAACTACACATACAACCACAGCGAGCAGAAAACCGGTGTGAATAAAGGGCTGGCGCTGAATGACTTCCCACGCAATATGGCTAATCTGTCACTGACCTGGTCGGCTACCCCGGCGCTGGATCTGTGGAGTACCGCGAACTATCGCAGCAGTAACCGCGACAGCAGCAGCGGCGCGAAATATGAGTCTTACACGGTGGTGGATATTGGCGCGCGCTACAAGCTGAACAAGAATACGCAGCTGATGGGCGGTGTTTACAACCTGTTTGATACTGACCCGAAACGTAACACCACATGGGGCGAATACGGCCAGATTGAAGGCCGTCGCTATAACCTCGGCGCCCGTATCGAGTTCTGATAAACCAGCCTAAAACCCGCCAGTTGCCTGACTGGCGGGTTTATCATCCCTTTGCGCGCATTTATTACGCTGTCATAAAACTGCCATAAAACTCTTTTCTCAGGCTTATTAAAGGCATAACCCAAATCAGCCCCCAGAGCCTGTATTTCCTGCTGTAAAGTCCCCTCCTGGTTGGTCGATATCTCTGTCTGTGACCAATGTCTCTCATTCCCCCAACGGAAGCTGTATGAAACTCAATCAATTCACCATCGGACAACGCCTTGGCCTGATGGCAACCCTGCTACTCCTGGCGACGCTGTTTATCGGGATGCGCGGCCTGGCAATCAATAGCGCCAGTTTCGAGCAGAACCAGAAAATGATGAACACCGAAAAAGTGCTGGCCGACAGTATCGATACCGCCCGCAACGCCCAGGTACAGTTCAAAATTCAGGTGCAGGAGTGGAAGAACACGCTGCTGCGCGGGACTCAGGGACAAGAGACGTTCGATAAATACAAAAATGCCTTTGTGACCCAGAGTCAGACAACCCAGCAACTGCTGCAAAAACTGAGCGGTCTGCTGCCGCAACTGGGTATGAACAACGAGCAGGTGGAGAAGACCCGCAGGCTGCATGCCGAGCTGGAACAGCACTATCTGAGTGCGTTACAACAGTATGTCCTGACCGATGCCACCAGCCCCCAGCGCGTGGATAAGCTGGTCACCGGTATCGATCGCGAACCGACAAAGATGATCGATGAGGTGGTGGCCCGCACGCTTGAACATGCCAGTGCCATCCACATTGAGACGGACGCCCGTAACCTCGCACAGTTTGAGCAAACCCGCCTGATGCTGCTCCTGGCAATGGCAATCACCCTGCTGGTTGGCGCACTGATCACCTGGTGGCTGGTGCGCAGCATTACCCATCCACTGGCCCAGGCGGTAGCCGTTGCCCGCACCGTGGCCGCGGGAGATTTGCAAACCACCTTTACCCTTTCCGGTCGCGATGAGACGGCAGAGTTAATGCAGGCGCTTCGGGAGATGAATGGCAACCTGACCCGCATTGTTTATGGCGTTCGCCATAGCACGGAGTCGATTGCCTCGGCTTCGGTGCAGATTGCCACCGGCAGCCGCGAACTCTCTTCCCGTAACGAGGCGCAGGCCAGCGCGCTGGAACAAACGGCCGCCTCCATGGAAGAGCTCACCTCGGTGGTGAAGAGCAATGCCGAGAACTCACGCTTTGCCAGTTCCATTGCCCGCGACGCTTTTACCATCGCCGGTCAGGGCGGCAAGGCGGTGGAGCGCGTGGTACAAACCATGAGCGATATCCACCAGCTTTCCAGCGAAATTAATAACATCATTGGGGTGATCGACAGCCTTGCTTTCCAGACCAATATTCTGGCGCTGAACGCTGCCGTCGAAGCGGCCCGTGCAGGCCCGGAAGGCCGTGGCTTCGCGGTTGTTGCCGGTGAAGTGCGCGCCCTGGCGCAGCGTTCCGCATCTGCGGCCAGAGACATCCGCAATCTGATCGACAATTCCGTCAGCCGTATCGCTGAAGGCAACGCTCAGGTACAGAATGCCGGTTCAGCCATGAGTGAGATCCTGCGCAGTGTGCAGCAGGTCAGCGAACTGGTAGAGACGATTTCTGCCGCCAGTAAGGAGCAAAGCGTGGGGATCGATCAGGTCAACGTCGCAGTCACCCATATGGATACCGCCACGCAGCAAAACGCCACGCTGTCGCAGGCGTCATCCGCCGCCGCCCACGAAATGCAGCGCCAGGCAGAAGAGTTACTGGAAGCCGTAAGTTTATTCAAGCTGCATCAGAATGCCGCCTGACCTTTAGCCACGCTGAGGTTTACCCAGCCTGCTGCTGATGTAAACACCCACAAAAAGCAACGCCACCCGAAGGTGGCGTTGCTTATTTTAATACTGGTCTTTATCCAACCAGTTGCCGGTCAGAATGTGCTTTCGTCCCTCAACCGGGCGCTGATACACATACATCCAGGCGCTGCCATAAGGCGTCTGGATCAGCTGGCGTTTGTATTCGCCACCTGCGGTACGCAGGGCATCCAGTTCGGCGAGGGTCGCCGCATCAATACGGTACACTTCACCCAACACGCTTCCATCACCCGGCACAGCGCCAGGGTAGTGCCCCAGACTGTAGAGTTGGTAGTGCTCAACATTGTGATCGCCAAGCCACTGGGCATTGGTCATCCAATGACTGTTGCCTTGCTTGCGTCGTAAACTGCCGTAAACAAATATTCGCATTGCTAGAACTCAAACTGATAGAGCAAATCAAGTGCCTGATCGATGCCAGACACCGCTTCCAGATACAGCTTAGGCATCAGGCGATAACGTAACGTGAGAGTCGCCAGTGAGTCAAAAATTCCCACGCCATATTTTACCTGCAAACCAGGCAGTACATAGCCACTGACCACCACCTGGGAAGAGTCACCCACCCCTTCGGTGTCCAGCGCCAGATTACTTACGCCAAAGGTCTCGCCGATTTTACCCACAACCTGGCCACTTTGTGCAACCCCCAACCCGATCAACGCTGAGGTCATTGCCGCGCCGTCGCTCTGACCACTCCCCAGACCCTGCCCACGCAGCAGGTAAGATAACGCTTCCTGCTGCGACATCGCCGGGTCAGAGAAGATCTCCGCTCTGGGTTCATCGGCGGTACCGGTAATTCGCACCCCGGCGATGACGTCATTTTCGGTCGAATCCGGGTTACGGATCGCCTCAATATTTAACAGCGGTTGATCAGGCGGACCGGAGAACAATAACTCACCTTTGCGCACGATCAAATCCTGACCGTATGCATGATAGCGGCCTTCCGGAATATTGATCTGCCCGTTTAGCCCAAGCCCTTGTTTATCCTGAGCAACTTTCAGGTCACCGGTCAAACGCGCTTTCAGACCAAAGGCATCCAGGCGCACATTATTGCCGACATGGACAACCAGATTACTGTTAATCGGGATCCCGGCGCTGCGCGACTCTATCGGTTGCAGATTGGCATCCAGCATCACTTCGTCACTGGAGGTGCCCACCGCGCTCTCTGGTACTTCATGTACCGTAATACGCGCCCAGGGCACATCCACACGGCCATCCAGCGTGAACAGGCTCGGTGTTGCCTCAAAGACAAGATCCGGCGAGACATCAAGGCGCACCATCGGCGGCACCGTGACGCGCACTCTGCTGCCCTGCGCCGTGACCCTGGCGCGCCAGTTGTTAATCTGGCTCCAGTCGGCATCGCCGCCAAGGTTGATCTGCCCCTGCTTTGTGCGAACCACGCCCTGCAAGGTTGAGCGCATCCCGGTAAAGTTCATCGAGAGCTGGCTCGGTTGCATATCGAAAGGCATAAAGTTGCCTTCCATATCCACATCGTTAACCTGCAACTGCCCGAACAGTTGCGGGCTTTGCAGGTTCCCGGCAAGGCGCAGGTTGGCGTTAAGCATCCCTTCGGCTTTCTCTCCCCGGGTGAAAATCGCGTTCGCCATCGCCAGTGAGAAGTTGCGAATATTGACGTTACCGCCAAGGTTACGCCGCCCTTGCGGATCGGTTATCTGCACCTGACCATCGAACTGACCATTATTGGTCAGACGCATCATCCAGCCTAAATCAGCGCGATTGTTACGCAGCCGGGCATTGAGATTCAGCGTCTCGAACGCGACCGGCAATGGCGCATCATTGACGGTCTGGGTCACCTTCACATTACGCCCGTTCAGCGTTACCTCACCCTGCGGCAACCCCTCTTTGGTGGTATCCCAGCTGACATCAGCTCTACCGCTAAAGGTGCCGCTGGCCTGGGTTGTCTCAGGCATAAAAGGCTTAAGCATTGCCAAATCAAAGCGGTTGAGATTGACGACGGCCCGCCCTTGCGCCCCGGCTTCAATGGCTGCGGGAACGCACAGCTCGGCGTTGGGGTTTGTCCAGCAATGTGGCCCGATGCTGATTTTCTGCTGCTGATTGCGGTAATCCAGCGCAATCGGGCGGCTCAGCACCAGCGGTCCGACCGGTGTGGTGAAACGGGTGTCGCTGAGCGTTCCTTGCCAGCGTTGTTCAGTTCGGTCAAAGCTGCCTGTCAGTTTTAACTGTCCGGCCACCGGCTCGCCCTGCACGCGCAGTTCAAGCTCGTGCTGCTTTTCACTGCCTTTCGCCGCCAGCGTCACCAGGCTGAGATCCACATCCGGCTGTGAAATACGCTCCACGCGAACATTCAGGGCGCCGGCAATCTGGTCGCTGGATTTAACATCCCCCTTCACCAGCACTTTCGCAATCCGCAGCTCCTGCCAGCGCAGATTATTGGCGGTGATATCCGCCAGCACCTGTGGGGCATCAACGGTACCGCGAACCTTAACCAGACCTTTCGCCGTGCCGCCGAGCCCAGGCAGCGCATTATCAAGACCCGGGGCATCAATGGTGGCGTCCAGATTGAGATCCTTCACGCCCAGCTCACCTTTCACATCGGCCTTATTACGCCCAAGCTCCAGATGCAGGTCCGGAATAACCCACTGCATGTAGCTGTTGCCTTTAAGCTGGCCCTCCACACTGACTTTGTTTTGCTTCACATTCCCGGCAAGCTTCAACTCAGGAATATCAACCTGCCAGGTGCCGCCGTACAGGCTGCCGCGCATTTTTGCCAGTCCGTTAAGTTTCGCCGGCCAGTCGGGAAACGTCTTCGCGGTGTTGATTCCATCCAGCGTCAGTTCACCGCGCCAGCTAATAGCCTGCTGCCAGTCGAGCAAGGCTTTAAGCTCGGTCTTACCCTCCAGCGCCGCCAGGCTCAGCTTATCAATATTAATTTGCTGCTCGTTGCCCTTACCGTCCAGGGTGATGGTGGCTGGAGGGATATTCTGACCTTTCACCGCCGTGCGGAATGACAGGGTGTAGTCGGTCATTTTTCCGGTCAGCCTGAGCTTAAGATCGTCGGCCTGGTACTGTTTTTCACCGGTGAATGGCCAGTAAAGCTGCTCGCTGGTGATGTCCAGATTGAGCGGTAAGCCCGGTTCGG
This sequence comes from Phytobacter sp. V91, assembly GCF_965644225.1. Classification (NCBI taxonomy): domain Bacteria; kingdom Pseudomonadati; phylum Pseudomonadota; class Gammaproteobacteria; order Enterobacterales; family Enterobacteriaceae; genus Phytobacter; species Phytobacter sp. V91. The sequence continues at coordinate 48,260 of NZ_CBFFRJ010000001.1, forward strand.
CAAGCTGAGTTTGCCCGCGCAACACCACATCCACCGGGCCGGAAAGATTGACGCCAAATTCCAGTTGCTTACGCACCTCGCCACCAACTTTCAGCTTAACTTTCTCACCTTTTATCGGCTCGACGTTGAGTGTGGTGTTCAGGGTAAGATCAACCGGCCAGTTATCCTGCAACTTCGCCGTGCCCGTGGCGTTCAGGGTGCCCTGATTTGAATCGATATCCAGCGCATCAAGTTGCATATTGCCGTCGATGCTGCTGACTTTAAGCAGCATGTTGCTGATGGTGATATCCGTGTCGCCCGTCAGCCGCAGTTGCTCACCGCGAAATTCTTCGATGTTGAGGTTAAGCGGCAGGTGAACGTCGGTCATCTCCGGCAGCACCGGTTTGGCGAAGAGCTGCTTTAGCGACTCGCCCAGCGGCAGTTCGTCCGGCTGAGGGTTGTCAATTTTCGGCTCCACCACTTGTTCCTGGGCGACCTTCGCCACCTTCGGCAGAGCAATCAGCAGACCTCGCAGGGAGGTCGGTTTCAGGGTCAGGTTTTTGTCCTGCCAGCTTAATGCTGAGGAGAAATCCATCACTGAGACAGTGGTGTCATCGATTTTGATATTGACGTTATTGAGCGCCACACGGCTGAGGGTTATCGGGTACGGCGTGGAGAGGTTAAGCGGCCCGCTATCTTCCTCCTGCACTGGCGCGGCGGGCGGCATCTTTTTGCTATCAATCACCACATTGATATCGCTGAGCGAGATATCGTTCACGCACAGACTGCTGTTGCGCAGGCAGCCCAGCCTCACGGCCAGGTGGAGCTCTCCGGCACTGACCGCCACACCGGGATTATCGAAGCGGACATCTTTGAGCGTCAGATCGCGCCAGCCCCCCGTCACCTGACCGATATGCAGGCCTGGCACCCAACGATTAGCGGCGTTAAACAGCAGATGCAGCCCGCTTGTCGTCCCGACCAGAAAGGCCACCGTCCCCAGTATCAGCACAATAAATATCAGAACGCCGAGGCTTATCTTCTTCCATAAACTCATAATTCAGGCCCCAGACCAATGTAGAACTGTAAACCGTGTTCGTCTTTGTCGCCCACCGGGACGGCAAAGTCGAGTTTGATTGGGCCAACGGGCGACTGCCAGCGCACGCCGACGCCGGCACCGGTTTTAAGATTACTGCGGCGAATATCGCTTACCGCTTCACCGCTGTCGACAAAGACAGCGCCCCACCATCTCCCGCTGACGTTGTACTGGTATTCCAGCGAGCCGGTCGCCATTTTGGAGGCGCCGATCAGTTTGCCGTCGTCATCTTTTGGCGCGATCGATTTGTATTTGTAGCCACGGATGCTGCGATCGCCCCCGGCGAAAAAGCGCAGATCCGGCGGGACACGATCAAAGTTATCGGTTTCGATCCAGCCCACATTGCCCCGGACGACAAAACGGTGACGATCGTAGAGGGTACGGATCCAGGCGTTTTGCGCCTGCATCACGACAAACTCCACATCTGAGCCCCAGGCGGTGCTTGAGTAATCCACCGAATAGCGCTGCGAATCTCCCCAGGTTGGCATCAGGCCGCCGCGTGAACGGGTACGGCTAATCATTACCCCCGGATAGAGCAGCATGGTGGTGTTGGTCACACTGGCCTGGGTAAAGTGGTCGAGGCTCCAGCGCAGATTAATGGCGCGCTGCCAGCCGCTGGAGAGATCCCAGAAACGGGAGACCGCAAGGGTTGTTGAGTCCGACTCGGTATCGTTTAAATCGGTACGCTTAAAGCCGCCCTGCACCAGGTAATATTGCTCCAGAGGATTTTTCAGCAGCGGCACTTTATAGCTAAAATCAAGCTGTTGTTCTGGCGCAGAGACGCTGGCGGTGGTCGTCAGACTATGACCATATGAGTTCATCCACGGCTTTCGCCATGTGGATTTAACCCGTGGGCCGACGTCAGTGGAGTAGCCCACCCCGGCTTCAATGGTGTTTTCAATACGGGGAGTGACCACGCCTTTGAGCGGCAACACTTTGGTTTTCCGGGCCTTGTCAAATTCCGGAGCCACCACCACCGAGTTAAACCAGCCGGTCGCCGACAGGCGGCGGTTCAGTTCTGCAAGATCCCGGACCTGATAAGCATCACCGCTTTTGAAAGGGACAAGGTTTTGCAGATACTCTTCGCGGATTTGCGAGCCTTCAAAAGTGACATCGCCAAAGCGGTAACGCTCGCCGCTGTCATAATCGATATCCCAGAAAGCCTGCTGTCTTTCCAGCGAAATACCCAGCTGACTACGGTTGAACTGGCTGTCAAAGTAGCCTTTACGCAGCGCCACGCGCGTCAGCGAACTTTTGAAACCGTCATAATCACCGTGATTAAGAACGGTACCAATGGCTGGCCGATTCTTCAGTAGCGCAAGATAGTCTTCATCGGTACGCGCGCCGCCGCGCAGAATGACGTCCGTGCCACCAATACGCACGGGCTCACCCGCTTTTACGTGGGCAATCAACACCTGGCGACCTTTTGCCGGCGGGGGACGCAGCTCAAATTCGATAGTGGGTTCGTAGTAACCGAGTGCCTTGAGTCCTTCACGAATGGCATCATCAACGCGTGCCTGAAACCGTTTGTCTGGCGTCACTTCATCGCTCTGGATGGTTGACAGCTGGGCACGCACATTCTTTTGTAACGCCCCGGTCAATCCTTCTAATTGCAAACGCACGTTTGCTGCCATTGCGCTCTGGCATGCCAGCAGCACACCGGCAATACATAAAAAACGGATTTTTGGCACGTTCTCTCCTGAATATCCCTTGTTCCCGCCCCTGGAAGGAAACGTTAACGCCGCTCCGCGACCTGTAAAAATCCATCATATGGATTGAAAAACAGACGACACCCCAAATATTTCTTATGTTTAAATCTAGTCTCATTTAGCGTGTTTATTGTGTTAAAAGAGAGTCTTCGTTACAACCTTAACCGCAATTTGCGTTTCCGGGAGGGCTCATTATGGGTCTGTTTGATAAAAAAATGCTTGTTACTCAATCGGATGCATTGCCAGGGCGTAACACCCCCATGCCTGTCGCAACATTGCATGTCGTCAACGATCACTCCATGACCAACGTGCCGGAAGGGATGGAAATCGCTTTCTTTGCAATGGGCTGCTTTTGGGGTGTTGAGCGACTGTTCTGGCAGTTGCCTGGTGTCTACAGCACGGCGGCAGGCTATATGGGTGGCTATACGCCCAACCCGACCTATCGGGAGGTCTGCACCGGGCAGACGGGCCATACCGAAGCCGTTCGCGTAGTCTACGACCCTGCGATCATCAGCTATGAGCAACTGTTGCATACCTTCTGGGAGAACCACGATCCCGCGCAAGGTATGCAACAGGGTAACGATCACGGCACTCAGTACCGTTCCGCTTTGTTCCCGCTGACGCCAGAGCAGAGCGTCGCGGCAAAGGCGAGCCTCGAACGTTTCCAGGCCGCAATGCATACAGCCAGTGACGCGCGCACCATCACCACCGAAATTGTCACTGCGCCGCCGTTCTACTATGCCGAAGATGATCACCAGCAATATCTGCACAAAAACCCGTATGGCTACTGCGGCATAGGGGGAATTGGGGTCTGCCTGCCTCCACAGCTGGCGTAAGACCAGTAAGTTTCATCGCCTTGCCGGCCTGTAAGTTGGGCCGGTTATTCATCTGCCGTAAAATTGATATCACCGCACATTTTTCACACGTCCCCCCCGGATCAGCCAGCCATCAGCCGCCTAAATCGGTGCTATTACTGAGCCTGTTCAGATCCAGGGCTTTATCTCTGATCACATTCATTTTTGATTCCGCAGCAACCAGTGACCAGATAGTCCCCTGCTCTTTTTGATAAAAAGCCTCAATCCCTTTGTTGTATTCGTCGCGGTATTTAATCCATTGCCGTTGCGAATTCCACAGGGCGATACGCACATTGTCAGGTTGGTCTTTCAGTAATAATTTGTACTGTACACCAAGCTCCGCATCCCAGGCCGCTGTTGCTGCGCCATAACATTTTTGCGTATCGATTGTTGTTTCCGCATTCAGTTTGCATTGTTGCAAGGCGCTATCAATCTGCTTCCCCGGCACTTCAGCCAGTGCGCAATGGCTCATTACGGTCAGTAATAACATTGAATGTATTGCATATTTCATCGGAATATCCCTTATCATGCCAGAACCTCTATTTGTACCTCTGTTCGCTTACGCTATACTAGCCTGCGAAATTGCTGATCCACCGCTTCAGATCGGCTTTCAACGTGCTTTGCCACATGGATTATTCAACTTTCCCCTTCCGAGGATCTGGCGTTAAGCCGGATAAACTATGTTAAACAGTATCTTAGTCATACTCTGTCTGATCGTTGTAAGCGCATTTTTCTCGTTATCCGAGATCTCGCTTGCCGCGTCCAGGAAAATCAAGCTTAAGCTGCTTGCCGATGATGGCAACATCAATGCGCAGCGCATTTTAAAAATGCAGGAAAACCCCGGCACCTTTTTTACCGTGGTACAGATTGGCCTCAACGCTGTTGCCATTCTTGGCGGTATCGTTGGTGACGCCGCTTTCTCCCCTGCGTTCTACAGTATGTTAGTCACCGTGATATCGCCGGAGCTGGCAGACCGCCTGAGCTTTATTATTTCGTTCACGCTGGTAACGGGTCTGTTTATCCTGTTTGCCGACCTTACTCCGAAACGCATCGGTATGATCGCGCCTGAAGTTGTGGCTTTGCGCATTATCAACCCGATGCGCTTCTGCCTGTTTGTCTTCCGCCCACTGGTGTGGTTCTTCAACGGCATGGCCAATATTATCTTCCGCATATTTAAGCTACCTATGGTACGTAAAGATGACATCACCTCTGATGATGTCTATGCCATTTTTGAAGCTGGTGCGCTGGCCGGTGTTTTACGCAAACAAGAGCATGAACTGATTGAGAATGTGTTTGAGCTCGAGTCTCGCACGGTTCCGTCTTCCATGACTTCGCGTGAAAACATCATCTGGTTTGATTTACATGAAGATGAAAACAGCCTGAAAAGTAAAGTCGCCGAGCATCCGCACTCAAAATTCCTGGTCTGTAATGGCGATATCGACCATATCGTCGGTTATGTCGACTCCAAAGATCTGCTGAACCGTGTGCTGGGTAACCAGAGTCTGGCGCTGAGCAGCGGCGTGCAAATTCGCAATACGCTGATTGTCCCGGATACTCTGACGCTCTCTGAAGCCCTGGAAAGTTTCAAAACGGCGGGGGAAGATTTCGCCGTGATCATGAACGAATACGCACTGGTGGTTGGGATTATTACGCTGAACGATGTGATGACCACCCTGATGGGCGATCTGGTGGGCCAGGGTCTGGAAGAGCAAATCGTGGCGCGTGACGAGAACTCATGGCTGGTCGATGGCGGTACGCCGATTGATGATGTGATGCGCGTACTGGATATCGATGAGTTCCCGCAATCCGGAAACTACGAAACCATCGGTGGTTTTATGATGTTTATGCTGCGTAAAATCCCGAAACGTACCGACTCGGTGAAGTTCTCCGGCTACAAATTTGAAGTGGTGGATATTGATAATTATCGTATCGACCAGTTGCTGGTAACCCGTATCGATAGTAAGGCGAGTGTATTAACACCAAAACTGCCGGATACGGAAGATAAAGCAGCCAGCGAAGCGTAAAATTAAAACCAGATAAACAGGGCGGATATTATTCCGCCCTTTTTTATACCCACAATGAAATCACGTTCTTATATCTAAAAACTCTCTATACGTATTAACAGAATGTGAGTTGCTTCACGCCTGCCAGCAGATAGCAGATTTTTACTGGTTGGTAGCGAGACATTCATGACCGCGCTGAAGACGAAACGGTAACGTTGCTCGCGTCAAAACGAAATATTCCTGATACAGGAAAGCGAGGGCATCATGATAGATTCAAATAAAAATTATTATATGAGCTGTCTTTTTTTTCTTTTCTTCTTTATTGGTTGGGGCTGTTGTTATCCTTACCTTTCTTTATGGCTTACCGAGACCATTGGCATCAGTTATGGTGATGTCGGATTGGTGTACTCTTTCACCGCAATTATTGCCGTTTGCGTGCAACCGCTGTTTGGCTTTATCTCTGATAAATTAATCTACCGCAAAAATCTGATGTGGATGCTGGCGATAATTATTACGTTATTCGCACCATGGTGGATTTATGTTTTTGCGCCGCTTCTAAAAATTAACGTGATCCTTGGTGCTCTGGCCGGCGGTATTTATATCGGTCTGGCCTACGGCGCAGGCTGCGGAATTTGTGAAGCTTATATCGATAAGGTCAGTCGGGCCTCTGGCTTTGAATTTGGCCGCGCCAGAATGTTTGGCGGTATTGGTGCCGCGATTGGAACCTTTGTCGCCGGTAAGCTCTATGGCATCGACCAGAATCTGATGTTCTGGACTGCCAGCGCAGCCGGAGTCTGCCTGCTCTTTGTGGTCTGGAAAACCAGGGTGAAAACCCAGAGCCAGGGTGTGTCTTTGAATAAAGCCAAACCTGTCACCTTCGCGGATGCCGCCACGCTGCTAAAGCTGAAAAAGTTCTGGTTTTTTGCCGCCTATATGGTCGGGGTGGGTGCGGTGTACGAAACCTATGATCAGCAATTTGCGATTTATTACAGCCACTTCTTTGAAAGCAAAGCTCGGGGTGCGGAAGTGTTCGGCTACCTCACTACCGGACAGATTTTCCTTGATGCCATTGTGATGTTTTTTGCCCCGTGGTTTGTGAATAAAATTGGGCCAAAAAATGCGCTGCTGTACTGTGGCCTGATCATGAGTCTGCGTATTATCGGTTCAGCCTGGGCGGTGGGCCCGGTATCTATTAGCCTGATTAAATTACTTCACGGATTTGAAAGCTCCGTTTTACTGGTCGCAGCCCTAAAATATATTACCGCTAATTTTAACCCGCTGCTGTCAGCAACGGTTTATCTTATTGGGTTTCAGTTCTCAAAAAGTTTTAGCTCAATCTTTTTGTCCACCGGCATTGGCCATATGTATCAAAACATGGGGTTCACCAGTAGCTATATCGTGCTGGGAAGTATTGCGCTGTGCTTTACCCTTCTTTCATTTATTACGCTGGATAAAGCCAGAGTATTTATCGCCCAACCCGTGGCTGCTGCACATTAACTTCAGGAGGTGAACGTGTCCAAATTATATTATGGCGTTGCATATTACGATGAATACATGCCGGAAGAGCGGCTTGAAGCGGATATCGCCCTGATGCTGGAAACCGGTATCAACGTGGTACGTATTGCTGAATCCACCTGGAGTACGCTGGAGCCAAAAGAGGGAGAATACAACTTCTACCATATTGACCGCGTGCTGAATGCCATGCATCAGGCCGGGATAGCAGTCATTATCGGCACGCCAACCTATGCTATTCCGGCCTGGCTGGCGGCGAAGCACCCGGAAGTCATGGTCACTACCGCAGAAGGCCAGCAGAAGTATGGACCGCGGCAAATCATGGATATCGTCAGCCCTGTTTTTCGCCGCTATGCGGAGAAAATTATTCGCGTACTGATGGCGCATGTGCAACATCATCCGGCAATCATTGGCTATCAACTGGACAATGAAACCAAGCACTACGACAACACCGGGCGCTATATGCAGGAGGGCTTTGTTCGCCATCTGCAAGAGCAGTATCCGAGCCTCGAGAAGCTGAACCGTGATTTCGGCCTCGATTACTGGAGTAATCGTATCGACCGTTGGCAAGATTTCCCTCCGATCGACAACACCATTAACGCCAGCCTGGCCTGCGCCTTCAGCCATTATCAGCGCCAGCAGGTAACGGATTATGTGGCGTGGCAAGCTGAGATTGTCCGGGAATATGCCAGTTCATCGCAGTTTGTCACCCATAATTTTGATTTTGAATGGCGGGGTTACTCGTTTGGCATACAGCCTCGCGTCGACCATTTTGCCGCCGCGCAATGTCTGAGCGTGGCTGGCGTCGATATTTATCACCCAAGCCAGGATCATCTGACCGGGCGGGAGATTGCCTTTGGCGGCGCGGTCACCCGCAGTCTTAAATCCGGGCAAAACTACTATGTTCTCGAAACTCAGGCGCAGGGCTTCCCGCAGTGGACGCCTTACCCCGGCCAACTGCGTTTACAGGCATTCAGTCACGTCGCCGCCGGGGCGGCAATGGTCTCCTACTGGCACTGGCATTCCATCCACAATTCGTTTGAGACCTACTGGAAAGGCCTGCTCAGCCATGATTTTTCCCGTAATCCAACCTGGCAGGAGGCGACCACTATTGGCGCAGATTTTGCCCGGATGTCGCCACAGCTGGAAAATCTGCGGGCTGACCATGACGTCGCCATACTGGTAAGCAATGAGGCCATGGATGCCCTCAACCAGTTTAAACCGGGTACAGCGCAGACCAACGTCTATAACGATATTGTGCGCCGCTTCTATGATGCACTTTATGACCACAATATTGCGGTCGATATCATTAATGATATTGGCGAGGATGCGGCGCGCTACCGGGCGATTGTGATCCCTGCGCTCTACGCGGTGGATGACGGGTTGCTGTCCCGCATTAACAGCTATATTGCCCAGGGCGGGCGAGCACTGATCGGATTCAAATCCGGATTCAGCGATGAAAACGTCAAAGTCAGACGCGATGCGCAGCCCGGTGGCTTGAGTGAAACATGTGGTGTCAGTTACAGCCAGTTCACGCTGCCGGAAAACGTCAGGGTTGTCGCCTGCGATAACGCACCAGACTGTACCGGGGCTGAAGGTGTCGACCTGTGGATGGAGTTACTCACTCCCGCCGGACAAACGCGCACATTGCTGCGCTATCAGCATCAGATATGGGGGCAATATGCCGCCGCGACCGAGGCAAACTGCGGCGATGGACTGGCAATGTACATCGGCTTCCTGCCGCAACAGGCATTGATTACCCGGCTGTTTGACCATCTGACAAGGGGGGTCGCCTTACGCTCACGGACCAGCAACGCCCACTTCCCGCTTATCGTCCGACGAATGACCAATAGCCAGGGTAAGAGGGTATCCTTTATTTTCAACTACTCCTCGCAGGTGCAAAGCCTGACTAACCCGGACAGCGGCGTGTCGTTATTAAACGCTGCCCCAGTGACCGGAGATGCAACCCTGGAGCTTGCCCCCTGGGGTTTTGATATTATCGTGCATTAGACCCTGAGCTGGAGACAACGATGGAACTGGATATCAATGAGCTACTCACCTTCTCGCCATTGATCAAAACCTTTACGTTCAATGCCTGGATTGTCTCCGGCTTTACGCCGATTTCACGTGGTTCGACGCTCGATTACTACATCAATCGCCCGCAGGGTATGAAAGGCTACATCATCAATCTGACCCTGCGTGGTCAGGGGCGGGCAAAAGTGGGCGATGGCTCACTGGTCTACCGTGAAAACGAGCTACTGCTGTTCCCGCCCGGCGTGCCCCATCATTACGGGCGCGACGAACACAGCGAGCACTGGGATCATGTGTGGATCTACTTTATTCCCCGGCCTTACTGGGTTGACTGGCTAAAGTGGGACGTCAATACGCTGGGGATCGGTAAAACGGCGGTGCATGATCCTGCGCAACTGCAAAGGCTGCGCGATCTTTTTTCTGAAGTGATTCGTCACAACTCAGACAGCGCCCCGCTGTCCGAAGCGCTGGCGATGAATGCACTGGAACGGTTGATCCTGACCTGTTTTCAGCTACAGCCGATCAGCAATCGCCATGCTCACGACCCGCGCATCAATGCGGTCTGCGATTACCTCAATGAGCACATAGCGCAAGAGTTAAAAATCGAAACCCTGGCACGAATGGTGTTCCTCTCCCCTTCCCGCCTTGCCCATCTGTTTAAAACGGAGCTGGGGCAGACCATTTACGCCTGGCGTGAAGTTCAGCGTATCAACCGGGCGCGACTGTTGATTCAGTCAACCCCTTTGCCCATCTTCAGGGTGGCGCAATCGGTAGGCTATGACGATCCGGTCTACTTCACGCGGATCTTTCGCAAGCACAATGGCATTCCACCCGTGGAATATAAGAAGCGCTACGAAGGGATGAACAGCTTGCGTGAGCTGTGAAGGCTGGGTTTACAAACATCAACGGCTCCTTGCGGAGCCGTTTGTTATACAACCGATTACTGCATAGCGTTTAGCGTTAAGCCATCTCCGCCTGGAGACGCAAAACCTGACGGTTGATTTCTGACATCACAGCGTAATGCTGCTTATCCTTCACCTTCGGGACGAGGATTTTGCCTTTATCGAACTCGAAAGCGCCAACATCCTTGATATACAACCGTCCACGGAACAGGATTTTCACGTACTTCGCCACCTGAAGTGGGTTGTAACGCTGGAAGATTTTCATTTTTTTCTCCTGCTAAGTATTACGCCCTCGCGATGCCAAACCTGGCCCGACGATGATGAGCGCAAATATTGTTGCCCAGTGACTATAGTCCAGAACGCTCAGGACACATAGTGTGTATAAGTTTATTTACCTTTTGATGACAGTTATTCAGAATTTTCTTTGCAGTCCTTTAGAAAGGGCAGTATAAGCCATCGTTTTTTCGCGGTTATGTGCGTTAACCCGCAAACTGGCATCCTGATTGCGGGAAAAGCGCATTGATCGCACTTATGATTAACAGGTTCATTAAGTGGTCGGATCACCTGCCTGCACTCTGTACAAAACAATAAAGGAAACACCATGACCCTACGCAAAATCCTCGCAGCTACCTGCCTGCTACTGCCGCTTCTGGCGCAAGCCCACAACATTGAGACGGGTCAGCGAGTGCCACCGGTTGGCGTCGCTGACAGAGGAGAGTTAATTCTCGATAACACTAAGTTTAGCTATAGAGCATGGAATAGCGCGCAGCTTCCAGGCAAAGTGCGAGTGGTGCAACATATTGCCGGTCGGACCTCTGCAAAAGAGAAAAATGCGGCGCTGATTGAGGCGATTAAAGCGGCCGGGTTACCTCACGATCGCTATCAGACGACCACCATCATCAACACCGATGATGCCATTCCAGGCTCGGCGATGTTTGTCCGCAGCAGTATCGAGAGCAATAAAGAACTCTACCCCTGGTCACAGTTTGTCGTCGATAGCGATGGCCAGGTACGCAAAGCCTGGCAGCTTGAAGAGGAGAGTTCCGCTGTAGTGGTGCTTAATAAAGACGGACGGGTGGAATATGTGAAAGACGGCGCATTGACGCAGGAAGAAGTGCAGCAGGTTATCGCCCTGCTGCAAAAATTACTCAGTAAATAGAGACCCGGAAGCCGGGGTTGAGGAAGGATTCACGCGGCGTGTAATCGAGAGTTTTGCCCTGCCAGTCGTGAACGTGCGCCCCGGCGGCTACCGCCACCGCATGACCTGCGGCGGTATCCCATGAATTGGTTGGCCCAAAACGCGGATAAAGCTGCGCCTGCCCTTCGGCCACCAGGCAGAATTTGAGCGATGAACCAATTGCCGTGGTCTGGTGTTCACCCAGCTGCGTCAAATACTCTTTCAGTTCATCATCAGCATGGGAACGGCTCACCACCACCAGCGGCGGGCGCGCATCACGGACCTGAATCTGCCGACGAGTGCCATTTTCTTCTTTCCAGGCTTTGCCTTCCGCCGCCGCATACATCACGTTAAGCACCGGCGCATAGACCACGCCCAGTATCGGTTTCCCTTTTTCAATCAAGGCGATATTGACGGTAAACTCACCGTTGCGCTTAATAAACTCCTTGGTGCCATCAAGCGGATCCACCAGCCAGTAGCGCTGCCAGTGCTGGCGAACATCCCAGCCCGGAGGATCCTCTTCAGAAAGAACAGGGATCTCCGGCGTCAACGCCAGTAATCCACGCGCAATCACCCCGTGTGCGGCGATATCTGCCGCCGTCACCGGCGAGTCATCAGATTTACTGGTTACATCTAAAGGCTTATGGCCATCGTAAATCTCCATGATGGCATCACCCGCTTCCCGTGCGAGCTGACAAATCGCTTCTAACATCGTCCACCTCTTCTTTATGGCTGTGGGATCTAACTCATTGTTTTACTTATATCGCATTCAGCCAGGATCCGCCAGGTGTGAGTGTTGTTGCAGTTATGTGGCGATTTTCATGGCAAAATTCACAATTCTGTAAGCAACAAAATGTACATATCATTTTCTTTTGTGAATCAGATCTAAAAAAGGACACTTCTGATGATTAAGTTTAGCGCAACGCTTCTTGCTACGCTGATTGCCGCCAGCGTGCAGGCTGCAACAGTGGATTTACGTATTATGGAAACCACTGATTTGCATAGCAACATGATGGACTTTGATTACTACAAAGATTCTGCGACGGAAAAATTCGGCCTGGTGCGCACCGCCAGCCTGATCAATGCCGCCCGAAGTGAAGTCAAAAACAGCGTGCTGGTGGATAACGGCGACTTAATTCAGGGCAGCCCGCTGGGTGATTATATGGCGGCCAGAGGGCTGAAAAAAGGCGATATTCATCCGGTCTACAAGGCACTGAATACGCTGGATTATGCGGTCGGCAACCTCGGTAACCATGAGTTTAATTACGGTCTTGATTACCTGCACCGGGCGCTGGAAGGAGCCAAGTTCCCCTACGTCAATGCCAACATTATTGATGTCAAAACCCAACAACCGCTCTTTACACCATATCTGATTAAAGAGACCCAGGTGACAGATAAAGAGGGCAAACCGCAGACGCTGAAAATCGGCTATATCGGCTTTGTCCCGCCACAGATTATGGTCTGGGATAAAGCTAATCTCAGCGGCAAAGTCACCGTCAATGACATCACCGAAACCGCGAAAAAATACGTCCCGGAAATGCGTGAAAAAGGGGCGGATCTGGTCGTGGTGGTAGCTCACTCCGGCCTCTCCTCAGAGCCTTATCAGGCGATGGCGGAAAACTCGGTTTACTACTTAAGCGAAGTGCCAGGGGTGGATGCCATCCTGTTCGGCCATGCCCATGCCGTCTTCCCGTCGAAAGATTTTGCCGCCATTAAAGGGGCGGATATCGAAAAAGGCACACTCAACGGCGTACCTTCGGTCATGCCGGGCATGTGGGGGGATCATCTGGGCGTGGTGGACCTGGCGCTGAGCAACGACAGCGGAAAGTGGCAGGTAACCGCCTCAAAAGCCGAAGCGCGGCCAATTTATGACGCCGCGGCTAAAAAGCCGCTGGTGGCTGAAGACAGTAAGCTGGTGGAGATCCTTAAGCACGACCACGATGCCACTCGCCAGTTTGTCGGCAAACCTATTGGCAAGTCAGCTGACAACATGTACAGCTTCCTGTCTCTGGTGCAGGACGATCCCACCGTGCAAGTGGTTAACAATGCGCAAACCGCTTATGTGAAACACTTTATTCAGGGCGATCCGGATCTGGCTGACCTGCCTGTTCTCTCGGCTGCCGCTCCCTTTAAAGCAGGTGGACGTAAAAACGATCCGGCCAGTTTTGTGGAAGTGGAAAAAGGTCAGCTCACCTTCCGTAATGCCGCCGATCTCTACCTCTACCCCAACACCCTGGTAGTGGTTAAAGCCACCGGCAAAGAGGTAAAAGAGTGGCTGGAGTGCTCTGCCGGGCAGTTCAATCAAATCGATCCCACCAGCAGCAAGCCGCAGTCATTACTCAACTGGGAAACCTTCCGCACCTATAACTTCGATGTGATCGACGGGGTGAAGTACCAGATTGATGTGACGCAACCTGCCCGCTACGACGGCGAATGCCAGAGCGTAAATCCGCAGGCGGAACGCATCAAAGATCTTACTTTCAACGGTAAACCTATTGATCCGAACCAGGTGTTCCTGGTGGCAACCAATAACTACCGCGCCTACGGCGGCAAGTTTGCGGGAACCGGCGACAGCCATATCGCGTTTGCGTCACCGGATGAGAACCGGGCGGTGCTGGCCAAATGGATCAGTGATGAGTCAGCCCGTGCAGGTGAAATTCACCCGGCGGCAGATAACAACTGGCGTCTGGCCCCGATTCACAGCACCACACCGCTGGATATTCGCTTTGAAACCTCGCCTTCAGCAAAAGCGGCGGCGTTTATTAAACAGAAAGCGCAGTACCCGATGAAGAAAGTGGGCGATGATGAGATTGGCTTTGCGCTCTATCAGGTGGATTTGAGTAAGTAAGCGGTGAACGCCCCCTCTCTTGTAGGCTCCAAAGAGAGGGTAGACAGATGTTGGGGCACCGGATGAACGCTTCTTAACATCCTTCGCCCATGATGATCGACCCATTTTCCAGGTCGATCATCCCCACTTCGCGCAGTGCTACCACATGTCATAACCTGTACCTCAAACCTCCCTGCCCTAAGCGGAAAACCGTGGCCAGTGTTCAAAATGAGAGGTCGATCCTTTGAGCAGGACTTTTGTCCTCAATCCTCTTTCTGCGTCAGTTTACAATCCCAGTGTATCGTCAATATAAGACATTCAGGAATCAATATGACTGCACACATTAATGCCAACGCGGATGATTTTGCATCAACGGTTATTATGCCAGGAGACCCGTTACGGGCGAAATTTATTGCCGAAAATTATTTTATGGATTACCAGGAAGTAACCAATGTGCGGAATATGTTGGGGTATACCGGGTTCTATTTAGGGCAACCTGTTTCAGTAATGGGACACGGCATGGGTATTCCGTCAATGACGTTATACGCTCATGAGTTAGTGCATGATTTCGGTGTGAAACGTATTATTCGCGTTGGCAGCCTGGGGGCCACGCAGCAAAATATAAAAATGCGCGATATTATTCTCGCCGTCGCTGCCGGAACCGATTCGGTAACCAATTTAAAACGCAGCTCAGGCTATTCTATGGCAACCTCAGCTCATTTTCCCCTATTACAAAAAGCCTGGTCGCTGGCACAAAATGCGGGAATTGAAGTCAAAGCAGGAAATGTTTTCAGCGGCGACCTCTATTACGATCCTGATGACAATTTAATCCCTGCACTGGAAAAGTTTGGTGTCCTGGGTGTGGATATGGAAGTCGCTGGATTGTATGCCCTGGCACATCAGTTTGGCATCGAAGCGCTGGCAATTCTGACGGTTTCCGACCACTGCCTGACGGGTGAAGAAACGACAGCGGAAGAACGCCAGCTAACATTCAACAGTATGATTGAGCTGGCACTGAATACTGCGGTTACCGCATAGTTCGCCTCGCTCTCAACGTAATCAGGGATGTTTGTCTATGAAAAATAAAATTGCACTGACGCTAATTAGTTTTTTGGCAAATTTCATTATGGCAGGGTTTGCCAGCCAGTTTGGTATGTTGATTGAGCCAATATCCCAGCAATATAACGCAGACATTAACGCTGTTGCCTCCATATTCTCATTACTCAACGGAGGTGCGCTGGCAGGTACTATTGCCGCCTTTTTCTTAATTGAGAAAGTTGGTGTAAAGCGCATGACGCTCATCATATATACCATTGTTTTTCTTTGCGCTGTGGCGATGCACCTGAGTACAGGTCTGTGGCTGGTTATGGTGGCAATGACGTTAGTCGGCTTCTGTGGCGGCATCGGTCTGTGCGTTGCGGGAACCATTGTGGTCTCTGTCTGGCAGGCCCGAATTCAAAGTACGTTGCTGGTGGTTCAGGATGCGACGTTTAACGTTGCCGGCGTTGTCTTCCCGCTGGTCACAACCTTTGCTCTCACGCATAACATGTCCTGGAGTTACAGTTATTTGAGCGTGGGCATCGTCGCATTGCTGACTCTGGGGATTGTAATGCTAACGCGTTTTGATCCCTGTGAATCCACGCCAACGTCGGACAGTTCGGAGCCGGTTAAGTCAGAATGGAACCTGGGCATTATTAGCGGAGGGATCGGTCTGTTTTTAGGGATGCTGGCACTTTATACGTTCCTGACCTGGGCGCCATTGTTCGTAAAAAACAAGTTTGGTATTCCGTTTGAAGAGGCCGGTAATATCATTACCCAGTATTGGGCTGCCGCACTGGTGGGAGCGTTGGTGTCAACCGGTATTGTTGCACGCGTTAAAATCCACTATTTCCTTTTGAGTATTATCCTGCTGGCCTGCATTATTACAACCGTTATTGTAACCAAAGAAAGCCTCTCCAGGCTTGATTATCTGGCTTACAGCTATGGGTTTGTGTGTGCCGCGCTATATAACTCTTTTATTGCCTATGGTGTTTCATTTGTTAAACGAGCCAGCAGTCAGAATGTGTCATACATCCTGATTAGCGGTAGCGCAGGAGCCATGTTCAGCCCTGCTATTAGCGCATTAATGGAAAAAACAATAGGGATACAGAAAATTATGTATTCAATACCGGCGTTGTATCTGATTATTTTTATTATGCTGATTGGCACGTTAAAAATTAAGCGTAAAGACATCTGACACCCTCGCCCTTCCCCCTGCGGGCAGGGCGCGCAACAGGATGAGGACAGAACTTCAACCTGATCAGTACGTTTTCACCGCAGATGCTTTACATAAAAAAACGTCAGCATTATTAGCAATAACGGTGGCGTTTAATCAAAGGAGTCGTTACCCAGAAACTGTCGCAACCCGTCTAAATCCTTAATTTCCAGCCCCTGTTTTGTGCGTATCACCAGACCAGCATCAATTAACGTTTTCACCGCACGGCGATATACGCGGTCTGTCGTGCCAAATCGTTCCGCTTCCTGGTAATTCTTACTGAAACCGTCCATCGGTTGTTTATTTTGATGCTGGCGATAGAGGTCATAGGCAATGTTATGCGCAATCGGGTAGAGCATTCGGTGCAGGAAGATTTCCAGCGTATCCTGATAATCGACTGCCATTGCGCTGGCAAAAAAGATAGCCAGTTTTGGGTGCTGATTCAGCGCTGCCTCCAGCCGTTCACAGCTGCACACTGCTACAGCGAGAGGCTCTTGTGCAACAACATCAAGCTGGCAACGATATCCGGTAAAAAATTCCATCTCACCAAACAGTTTTTCGTCACATTCCATTGTACCCAGTTGGAAACGTCGACCATTCTCAGCACTGTAGCGTAGAGATATTCGGCCTGACTCCACCATGAACAGACGATCGACCACTTGCCCCTGACGATAGAGATAATCCCCCTCGTTGATAAGTTGGGTTTCGCAGAGCAGTTCACGGAATGTCTTCTCAATAAAGGCATCATCCTGCTGCCAGATATTATGAAAACGACCTTTTGCCAGTGGTTTAAGCTGCATGGATAATTTTCTTTTTCAGGATAATTCTAACGGGTAACCGTATGTTATCAGGCCGGGTATGCCATTAACGCTGCTGCCATTCAGATAGCGTCATCCGTCCATTCCTCAGGCGGCGCGCTCGCCCCGCATCGCCATCACCTGCGGCAGATTCAGCTCAATCCAGTCGGCAAGACTGGCCACTTTTTCACTGATCTGCTCGCCGAGCGGCGTCAGACTATACTCCACATGTGGCGGCACCACCGGGTAAGAGATGCGGTTGATAAAACCATCCTGCTCCAGCGCCTGTAACGACTGCGCCAGCATCTTCTCACTCACGCCGCCCATCTTGCGGCGTAAATCGCTGAAACGGTGGGTACCGTGGCGCAGGGCCACCAGAATCAATACACCCCAACGGCTGGTCACATGTTTCAGGACTTCCCGTGACGGGCAATCCTCGGCAAACAGATTACCGTCGCGCATCTGCTCGCTCAGGGTCGGACTGGTGTTTTTCATACTTACCTTTTTGTACGTACTTACTAAAAGTTAGTTATGGTGCTAGTGTGCCACAACACAAGACAAACACGAAGGAGATTCCTCATGATCGCTATTACCGGCGCTACCGGCCAACTCGGTGCACTCGCTGTCGAAGCCCTGTTAAAAACCGTTCCTGCTGGCGAATTAGTCGCCATTGTTCGCAACCCGGCGAAAGCGCAGGCCTTAACGCAACAGGGCGTTGTTGTCCGCCAGGGTGATTACAATGACGAAGCCGCGCTGACTGCCGCCCTGAGTGGGGTCGACAAACTGCTGCTGGTCTCTTCCAGCGAAGTCGGTCAGCGTGCAACCCAGCACCGCAACGTCATTAACGCGGCCCGTGCCGCTGGCGTTAAATTTATCGCCTACACCAGCCTGCTGCATGCGGATAAATCCCCGCTGGGCCTGGCCGTTGAACATATTGAAACCGAGAAAATGCTGGCGGAATCCGGCATTCCGTTCGCCCTGCTGCGTAACGGCTGGTACAGCGAAAACTACCTCGCCAGCGCGCCAGCGGCCCTTGCTCACGGTGTGTTTATCGGTGCTGCGGGAGAAGGCAAAATCGCTTCTGCTACCCGTGCCGACTATGCCGCCGCCGCCGCTCGCGTAGTGAGCGAAGAGGGTCACGCTGGCAAAGTGTATGAACTGGCAGGAGATGAAGCCTGGACGCTGAGCGAACTGGCCGCTGAACTGAGCAAACAGAGCGGTAAAACCGTGGTGTATCAGAATCTGAGCGAAGCCGATTTTGCCGCCGCCCTAAAAGGTGTCGGCCTACCGGATGTGTTCGCTAACCTGCTTGCCGATTCCGATATCGGCGCCTCAAAAGGCGGTCTGTTTGACGACAGCCATAGCTTAAGCAAGCTGATTGGCCGCCCGACCACGCCGATTGCCGGGAGCATCAAAGGTATTCTGTAACTGTTACATGCTGGTTAATTTTTGTGGCATGCCGCCGGGCCATCCTTAATAATGTGCTGATGGCCATGGCGGAGACGAAGAGTGCAAGGCGTACCAGAGCAGTTTGACGACGAGAGAGACAGTGCGCGTTTTCGCCACCTGGCCCAGGTACCAGGCGTCGAGCTTTATCACGCCCATATCTCCCGCTACGCCTTCGAGCCGCATACCCATGAAGCCTTTGGCATTGGCGCAATTGAAGCCGGTGCCGAACGCTTTCGCTATCGCGGCGCTCAGTATGTCGCCCCCACAAACTCGGTGGTCACCATGAATCCGGACGAGTTGCACACTGGTGAAGCCGACAGCGCCGACGGCTGGCGCTACCGGATGATCTACCTCGATCCCTCGTTACTCGAGGAGGTGACGGATATTCGCCACTGGTGGTTCAGCGATGTGATGCGTCACGACCCGCTGCGTACTCAGAAAATCTGCGGTCTTATCCATGGTCTCTGGCATAGCGACGACCCGCTGGCGCAAAAAGGGCTGCTGCTGGATCTTATCGACACCTTCAGCCCGCTGGCTCGCCACGCGCCGGTTTATCGGGAAGGTGCCCACCGTTTCGACCGCGTGCGCGAATTCCTGCATGATAACTATATGCACACTCTGACGCTGGACGAGCTGGCGCAAGTCGCCTCACTCAGCCCGTATCATTTTCAGCGCCAGTTCAAAGCCCACTATCACGTTACGCCGCACCAGATGCTGATGGCTATCCGCCTTTGGCGGGCGAAGGGGTTCCTCACCCAGGGAATGCCCGCCGCCGAAGTGGCAGCCGCGACCGGCCTTGTCGATCAATCCCACCTCACCCGCGCCTTTACCCACCGCTACGGCATTACCCCAGTGCGCTACCAAAAGCAGGTTACCCGGCGCTAATGCGCAATCTCGTACAATATTCCGCGCCAGGGGCTTTCTACACTGCTCGCGTAAACCGTCAATATGGATGGAAGTATGATTAGTGGTGTGTTGTATGCCCTGCTCGCGGGCATGTTGTGGGGGCTGATTTTCGTCGGCCCGTTGCTTGTTCCTGACTATCCGGCGGCATTACAGTCCACCGGGCGCTATCTTGCGCTGGGGCTGATTGCGCTGCCGCTCGCCTGGCTGGGTCGCCAGCGTCTGCGCACGCTTAGCCGTCGTGACTGGTCTGATGCGCTCGCACTGACCATGATGGGCAATTTAATCTATTACGTCTGTCTCGCCAGCGCTATTCAGCGCACCGGGGCTCCTGTTTCGACGATGATTATCGCCACGCTGCCGGTGGTGATCCCGATTTGCGCGAACCTGCTTTACAGCCAGCGCGACGGTAAGCTCTCCTGGGCAAGACTTGCGCCAGCGCTGCTGTGTATTACTGCCGGGCTGGTGTGCGTCAATATTGCTGAACTGCGTGGCGGGCTGCCCGATTTCTCCTGGTGGCGCTACGGCTCAGGTATTGCCCTGGTGCTGGTATCCGTGGGCTGCTGGGCCTGGTATGCCCTGCGTAACGCCCGCTGGCTGCGCGAAAATCCGGATAAAAACCCGATGATGTGGGCCACCGCGCAGGCGCTGGTCACACTGCCGGTCTCGCTGGCAGGCTACGCGGCGGCCTGTCTGTGGCTGAATATTCAGCAACCTGAATTTCCCCAGCCCTTTGGCCCGCGCCCATGGGTATTTATCGGTTTGATGTTTGCTATTGCAGTACTGTGTTCATGGGTAGGCGCGTTGTGCTGGAACGTCGCCAGCCAGCGACTACCGACGGTTATCCTCGGGCCATTGATCGTCTTTGAAACCCTCGCCGGCCTGCTTTATACCTTTATGCTGCGCCAGTCGATGCCGCCTGGGTTGACGCTCTGCGGTATTGCTCTGCTGGTTATCGGCGTGGTAATGGCAGTACGGGCGAAACCGACTAAACCGGCTGTCATCTCGCTTTCCGACCCCTCTTCCTGAAGCCGCCGCTCCCGCCGGAGCGGCTAAATGCATTCCCTCTTATCCAAAAGGGGTATATCATCGCCATAAAGATGCATTTAAAATACATCTTATAAATCTGGCTGATGAGGTAACTGCTATGGCTTTCCGTGACCAACCCTTAGGTGAACTGGCGCTTTCCATTCCGCGTGCGTCAGCGCTGTTTCGTAAATACGATATGGACTACTGCTGCGGCGGTAAACAGACACTGGAGCGCGCGGCTACGCGCAAAGCGCTGGATGTTAGCGTTATTGAAGCGCAACTGGCGACGCTTGCCGAACACCCCGTAGAAAAGGACTGGCGCGTTACCCCTCTGGGCGAAATCATTGACCATATCATCGTGCGCTACCACGACCGTCACCGCGAGCAGTTGCCGGAGCTGATTTTACAGGCCACCAAAGTGGAACGGGTGCACGCCGCTAAACCGAACGTGCCGAAGGGACTGACCAAATACCTGACCATGCTGCACGACGAACTCACCAGCCACATGATGAAAGAAGAGCGCATCCTGTTTCCGATGATAAAGCAAGGGATGGGCAGCCAGGCATCCGGCCCCATTAACGTGATGGAGAGTGAACATGATGAAGCGGGCGAGCTACTGGAGGTGATCAAACACATCACCGATAACGTCACGCCGCCAGCGGAAGCCTGCACCACCTGGAAAGCCATGTATAACGGTATTAATGAATTGATTGACGATCTGATGGAACACATCAGTCTGGAAAACAACGTTCTGTTTCCGCGTGCCCTCGCCGGAAATTAATTAAGGCGCCCGAGAGCGCCTGTTTCATGGAAGTCATTCTGAGCCGCCGAAGCGGCTCTTTTTTTATTTCTCCTGCTTCTGCAGACGCTTTTTGCCAACAACCATCCAGCCCAGACCCAGCACCACAAACCACAGCGGCGTGATAATCAGCGCTTCGCGGGTGTCCTGCTCGAGGGTCAGAAGTGCCAGCACAAAGACGAAGAACGCCATGCACACCCAGCACATCACTTTACCCAGCGGCATTTTATAGATTGACGCTTCATGCAACTGAGGACGCTGCTTACGGTAGACGAGGTAAGAGCAAAGGATAATGGTCCAGACAAACATAAACAGAATGGCCGAGACGGTGGTTATCATGGTGAACGCGGCAATCGCGCTGGGGTTCACATACAGCATCACCACGCCGCCCAGCAGGCAGATACAGGAGAAGGTCAGCCCTTTCGCCGGTACCGCACGCTTAGAGAGCTTACCGAAGGCTTTCGGCGCAACACCATCCTGCGCCAGCCCAAACAGCATACGGCTGGTGGAGAAGACGCCGCTGTTAGCGGAAGACGCCGCCGAGGTCAGGACCACAAAGTTGATGATGCTGGCAGCGGCAGGCAGGCCCACCAGTACGAACAGCTCCACAAACGGGCTCTTATCCGGCACGACGGAGCTCCACGGCGTCACTGACATAATCACAATCAGTGCGAAGACGTAGAACATAATGATTCGAATCGGAATAGAGTTAATGGCGCGCGGCAGCGATTTCTCCGGATCTTTGGTTTCCGCCGCCGTGGTGCCTACCAGCTCAATGCCCACAAAAGCGAAGACTGCAATCTGGAAACCGGCAAAGAAGCCGCTAATCCCTTTCGGGAACCAGCCGCCGTCATTCCACAGGTGCGCAACTGAGGCCTCTACCCCACTCGGCGAGGTGAAATGGGTCAGTACCATCACCAGCCCTACGACGATCAGCGCCACAATGGCCACAATTTTGATCATCGCGAACCAGAATTCCATCTCGCCAAACATTTTCACCGTGGCGAGGTTCAGGCTGAGCAGGATGGCGACAATCGACAGCGCCACAATCCAGTCAGAAAGCCCTGGGAACCAGAACTGGGCATAAGCGGTGATCGCCACCACATCCGCCATCCCGGTTACCACCCAACAGAACCAGTAGGTCCAGCCGGTAAAGTACCCCGCCCACGGGCCAAGCAGGTCGGCGGCGAAGTCGCTAAAAGATTTGTACTCCAGATTCGACAGCAGCAATTCACCCATCGCACGCATGACGAAAAACAGTATAAAACCAATGATCATATAGACGAAAATGATCGACGGGCCGGCGAGGCTGATAGTTTTACCCGATCCCATAAACAGCCCGGTGCCAATAGCACCACCAATAGCAATAAGCTGGATGTGTCGGTTTGTTAGATTACGCCGGAGTGACTGTTCAGTCGAAGCCTCTTCATCGGCCGCGACTTTTACCTGATCTACCATGTTTATTTCCTGTCTGTGTTGTTGAGGCTCTTCTGGCCTTTAATGACGTCATTCGCCCTTTCTCGGACGCAACGATATTAGGTAAGAATTAGCGGGATGAATACTCTGAATTCAGGATGATGTTAAAAATTTGTTTAAAGTGAGCAGCATATCACTCGAAAGAAGGAATTGAGTTCACAAAAATACACCACATTCTGCGCATGGCAACATTAAATATTGAAATTAGTTCGATAAGCCAATGATTAGCGCAGTATTGTCTTCCTCTCCCCCGCAAGGGAGAGGAAAGCGTCGGGAAGATTACAGGATTTCCAGTAATTCCACTTCAAACACCAAGGTGCTGAATGGCGGGATAGACGCGCCAGCGCCACGCTCGCCATAGGCCAGGCTGTGCGGAATGGTCAGTTCCCATTTAGAACCAACCGGCATCAGGGTCAGCGCCTCGATCCAGCCGCCGATCACGCCATTTACCGGGAACTCTGCCGGTTCGCCACGGGCAACGGAGCTGTCAAACACGGTACCGTCGATAAGCTTGCCGGTGTAGTGTACGCGCACACGGTCAGTCCGTGCCGGAATGCTGCCTTCACCCTGAGTAATGACGCGGAATTGCAGGCCGGATTCGGTGCTGTTCACGCCTTCACGCTCACGGTTTTCTTCCAGATATTTGACGCCTTCTGCCGCCATCTCTTCAAAACGCTCGCGACGCACCGCATCTGCACGTTCGTGAATTTCGCGCAGCGCACGATGAACCACGTCCACCGGTACCGCCGGTTGTTTGCCTGCCAGAGCATCAGCAAGGCCAGCGACCAGAGCTTCCGGTAACAGCCCCTGTAAGCCGGATTCACTAAGCTGCTGTCCTACCTGCAAACCAATGCCATAGCTGGCCTGCGCTTCGATCGTGTCAAACGTTGGGGTTGTCATGGGTATTCCTTTCATCACTTTTTAAGGTAGCGCGCAGCATAGCAGCCACGCCGCAACGGGTAAACTTTGTCGCAGTAAAGATGACAAATCGCAGAGAAACAGAAAGAATACTCCCGGTAAGATTACTCCTGGTTTCATAGCAGGAGAGATCACATTACGCAGTCGATCAGCGAGTTAGCCAGCTATACTCAATATCACAGGATAAATAATGACGCGGAGCAGGAGGAAAGCCATGCCCGGGCGATTTGAACTGAAACCTACCCTGGCGAAAATCTGGCATGCCCCGGACCACTTTCGCATTCTCGATCCGCTTCCGTCGTTGCACCGTAAGGGGCTTATTCTGGCCTTTGTGCTGGTGGTGGCAGGTATCCTGCTGCCCTCCGGCGATAACACGCCACCGTCGTCCACCGCCGTCGGGCGAGAAGCCCAGTTAGATATCCAGTCGCAGTCGCAACCGACCACACCGGTGTTAACCGCTCCATCGGGGCAAAGCCAACCCTCCGCACCACTGGTCAATGAGCCGCAACAGAATGTGCCTCTTGAGCCTGAGCCGGTACAGGAACAACCTCAGGAAGAGGTATCAGCGCCGCAGCGTACCGCCACCTCTTCTGCTGGCGGGATTGAACAGCAGTGGCGCAGCTATCGCGTAGGACAAGGAAAGACGCTGGCACAGGTTTTCCGCGATCACAATCTGCCGCCAACTGACGTTTACGCCATGGCCAAAGTGGAAGGTGACGGAAAGCCGTTGAGCACCTTGCAGAGCGGCCAGATGGTCAAAATTCGCCAGAACGCCAATGGCGTGGTGACCGGGCTGACCATCGAAGGAAGTAACGGCCAGTCCGCTCTGTTTACTCGCCAGCAGGATGGTAGCTTTATTCGCGCCCGATAAAAGCGGGTTGTGGCATTCCCGGCAGCAACCTTGCCTGCCGGGATAACTCATACCGATCAGCGTCTGGCGACTTTATTCACCCACCAGATCCCCGAGCAGACCAGCACCAGCGCAATCACATATTTCCACTCGAAAATATTCTCACCGAGGAAAATCGCCGACAACAGCGCCCCGGAGACCGGGATCAAAAAGTTAAACGGCGCAATCATGCCCACGCGGTTGTACTTGAGCAAAACGCTCCACAACGCAAAGGCGACGGAGGAGAGCAACGTCAGATAGCCGAGGATCAGCACCGAAGATAAGCCATGCACGGTAAGCGTCCCACCGCTAACATAACCGCCGAGCGTCAGCATCAGTCCGCCAAAGGCCAGCTGGTAGCCGGTCATCACCATCGGATCGAGGGTTTGTGAGATCCGTTTACCGTACAGCGTAGCGGCAGAAAGAATAAACGCCGCCATCACCACCGAACCATCCCCCATCAGGCTGAAGCTGAAATCCAGCGAGCCGCTGCTAAGGTTAACGACCATCACGCCGGCAAAACCCAGCGCACAACCCAGCGCTTTGTTATGGCTGAGCCTGTCGTTCTGATAGATAAAGTGCGCCAGCAGCACGCTGAAGAAAGTGCCGGTCGCATTCATGATTGATCCTTTCACCCCGGTGGTGAAAGCCAGACCCACATAGAAAAAGACGTACTGCAGAGAAGTTTGCGTCACCCCGAGGAGTGCAACCTGACCACACTGACGTGGAGAAAGGCGCCCAATGGGTCTGCGTTGCATCAGCATAAACAGCAGCAGTAATCCTGCAAAGAGGAAGCGGTAGCCCGCAAAGACAACTTTAGACGCAATGTCGTCCGTCGCAATCTGGAAAATTTCATACCCGCTTTTTATTGCCGGGTAGGCGCTGCCCCAGAGTAGACAGCAGAAGGCGGCGCCAGCAAAGGCCGCATTTTTTCGCGCAAACAGCGGTGCAGGGAGTACCGTTTCCATCTCGACCCCAGTTTTAAAATCATGTTTTAAATTTCATTATCGCGGAACAGCAAAAGAATAGAAATAGATATGCGAAATATAGATATAGAAGTGAGAGGAGGAGAGGCAGAAAAGCAAAACGCCGGCACAGGGCCGGCGTTTTTACGCAACGTGTGTGACTGAATTACTCAGCAACAACGTTCACGATCAGTTTAGCAAACACTTCGCTGTGAACCTGGAAGTCCACTTCGTGCTCACCAGTGGTACGCAGAACGCCGTTCGGTAAACGAACTTCGCTCTTAGCAACAGCAACGCCAGCTGCGCTTACAGCGTCAGCGATGTCGCGAGTACCGATGGAACCGAACAGTTTACCTTCGTCGCCGGATTTAGACGCGATGGTAACGGTGCCAAGTGCATTGATCGCTTCAGCACGTGCGTTAGCAGCGGCCAGAACGTCAGCCAGTTTGGCTTCCAGTTCAGCACGACGTGCTTCGAAAAACTCAACGTTTTTCTTGGTAGCAGGAACAGCTTTACCCTGTGGTACCAGGAAGTTACGAGCATAGCCCGCTTTAACGTTAACCTGATCACCCAGGCTACCCAGGTTTGCTACTTTATCAAGCAGAATAACTTGCATTACCTTATCCTCTTAAAGTCGTTAATAGACGGCGGCCGATTACTGATGACGATCGGTATACGGCAGCAGGGACAGGTAGCGAGCGCGCTTAATGCAGCGAGCCAGCTGGCGCTGGTATTTTGCACGAGTACCGGTGATACGGCTCGGGACAATTTTACCGCTTTCGGTAATGTAGTTTTTTAACGTTGCGATATCTTTGTAATCAATCTCAACAACGCCTTCCGCTGTGAAACGGCAGAACTTGCGACGACGGAAATAACGTGCCATATGGCTAGTCTCCAGAATCTATCAATTCAATCTGCTCGGCATGCAGAACCATTTTACTCAGGCCGTTCTTTGCCTTGTGGCAAGAAATGAACCCCTGAACAGTGACTGCGCTACCGACCGTTATACTGTGAGTAATGGCCTGGTTTTCGTGTCCGCTAATAATAACGGGCATTTGGCACCACGCCTGCCGGTGAAAACCGGCTTCCTCCTGCACAGAACGATGCTCAAGCACGAACTGGCAATGGGGAATTCCTGATGGGCTGACCTTGCGAAGGGGCATCCTGCACACGGTGCCGGACAACACCAGACGATTGGTCATCAGAAATTACTCTTCAGAATCCCCAGCATCTGCATCATCTGCGGCTTCGTTTGCGAAATCATCGCGACGCTCACGGCGCTCGTCTTTCGCTTTAACCATCGGAGATGCTTCGGTAACAGCGTGTTTAGTACGCATTACCATGCTACGGATAACGGCATCGTTGAAGCGGAAGTTTGTTTCCAGCTCATCGATAACTTCCTGCGGAGCTTCAACGTTCAGCAGAACGTAGTGAGCTTTGTGCAGTTTGTTGATCGGGTAAGCCAGCTGACGGCGGCCCCAGTCTTCCAGACGGTGGATCGTACCCGCTGCTGCAGTGATTGCACCAGTGTAACGTTCGATCATACCCGGAACCTGTTCGCTCTGGTCAGGATGGACCATAAAAACGATTTCGTAATGACGCATCGAATTGCTCCTTACGGATTATTCAGCCTCCTGTCTGGGTCAGCCGAAGCCCATGGAGGCAAGGAACGTGTTAAAGGTCGGCTGAAAAATGACGCGCCATAATACTTACCTCCCCAGGCAAACTCAAGCACATTGCGCAAATAATTCGCACTAACCGTAAAACCCGTTCCCATTACGCCATTAAACTTAAGACAAACCCATTACGGCAATTTTTTGAACGACTGCATCAGAAATGGTCGCGATACGTTTTAGCCGGGAAGCGTAAACTTTACCCATACCCCAGAACAAGGACGAACGCATTACCTGACGGTGACAAAGTCAGTTATTGTGGAGCGTAACACCATGAAAAAAATCACTATCTTATTGGCGATGCTGTTGCTGAGCACCAGCGCAACGGCCGCCATCAAAATCAACGACCAGCTGGCGCGCAATATGGATGACGTGCAAAGCCTGGGCGTGGTTTACATCAACCATAATGCCGCGCATGCAAATGAAGCGGAAAAAGCGTTGAATAACGATGCGGATGCCCGTAGCGCACACTATTTCCATGCATCCATGCTGCATGAGTCTGGCCGCAATAATCGTCAGCTTGCCAGCGCAGAAATTTATCGTTAGATAGCGAACCTGGCCCCAGGAAATCGGGGCCAGCTTACTTCTGCCCGTAATAGGCATTGGGGCCATGCTTACGCATAAAATGCTTATTCATCAGAAAATCATCAATCGGTTTTAGCCCTGGATTAATGCCCCGGGCAATCCAGGCCATACGCGCCACTTCTTCCATCACCACCGCATTGTGTACCGCGTCAGCCGCATCTTTGCCCCAGGCGAAAGGACCGTGCTGATAGACCACCACGCCCGGCGTATGCAACGGATTACGCTCACCCAGGGTTTCGACAATCACCTTCCCCGTGTTTAACTCGTACTCGCCCTCCACTTCATTTTTGGTTAATCCCCGCGTACAGGGAATGTCGCCAAAGAAATAGTCAGCATGAGTGGTGCCCATCGCCGGGATGGCAAGCCCTGCCTGCGCCCAGGCGGTCGCATGGGTGGAGTGGGTATGAACGATCCCGCCCAGCCCTGGATAACAGCGGTACAGCGCCAGATGGGTTGCCGTATCCGAAGAGGGACGATACTGCCCCGCCACCACATTGCCCTGTAAATCGACAACCACCATGTCATCGACGGTCATCGCCTCATAAGCCACACCGCTCGGCTTGATCACAATGACCCCGCGCTCCCGGTCTATTGCGCTGACGTTGCCCCAGGTAAAGGTCACCAGCCCATAGCGCGGCAAATCCATGTTCGCCTCGAACACTCGTTGTTTAAGCTTTTGCATCAGGCGGCCTCCACAATGCCAGCCCTGGCCATCCGGGCTTTTACCCAGTCCCGCGCCTTCGCCACTTCCGCAGCCGGATCTTCCGCCGTTTCACTCCACATCTCAATCAGGTACGGGCCGCAGTAGCCGCTCTCCCTGAGGGTCTGAAAGCAGCGTTCAAAATCCACCACGCCGGTCCCAAAGGGCACATTTTTGAAAACACCCGGACGGGTATCCTTTATATGTACCGCAACAATGTGGCCAACCCCTGCCAGCAGCTCCATCTGCACGTCATTGTCCCAGGCGGAGAGATTGCCAATATCCGGATAAAGCTGGAACCAGGGGTTATTCAGATAGTGTGCGTAACCGAGCGCCTTACTGATGGAGTTCATCAGCGGGTAGTCCATGATTTCCATCGCCAGCGTCACCTGCGCGCGGCTGGCCATTTCGACGCTCGCTTTTAACCCATCGCGAAAGCGCCGACGGGTTTCGTCGTTGGCCTGCTGATAGTAAACGTCGTATCCGGCAAGCTGGATAACGCGGATCCCGGTATCCTGGGCAAACTGGATGGCTTTGCGCATCACTGCCAGCCCCTGATTACGGACGGCATCATCTTCGCAGCCCAATGGGAAACGGCGATGAGCGCTAAGGCACATCGACGGCACGCGGACACCCGTTTCCGCTATGGCATGAACAAGCGCCAGCCGTTGCTCCGCACTCCAGTCCAGCCGCGCCAGCCGCGCATCGGTCTCATCCACCGACATTTCGACAAAATCGAAGCCCAGCGTTTTCGCCAGCTGCAATCTTTCCCGCCAGCACTCCCCGGCGGGGAGTGCTTTTTCGTAGATGCCGAGCGGGTTTTGTTTTGCCAACATTCCCACTCCTTAGCCCCACAACTGAGCGATTGAGCGTTTGAACTGGCGAGCGGCCTCAACAGGGTCAGCGGCATCGCGAATGCTGCGCCCGGCAATAAACACATGAATCGGGATCCCTTTGAACAGCGGTAAATCCTCCAGCGCCAGCCCACCGGTGACCGTCACCTTAAAGCCCATTTCCGCCAGCCGCGTCACCGCGCTGATATCCGCCTCGCCCCAGGCGACACCGGCAGCCTGCGCATCACGACTGCGGTGATAGACCACCTGCTGAATGCCTGCATCGCGCCACTCCTGGGCCTGCTGCCAGGTCCAGTATCCCGTCAGCTCAATCTGCACGTCGCCGTTAAACTCTTTTGCCACCTCCAGCGCACCTTTGGTGGTATTGATATCCGCGCAGCAGATAACCGTCACCCAGTCGGCACTGGCTTCAAAACACATCCTTGAGAGGATTTTCCCGGCATCGGCAATTTTGGCATCCGCCAGCACAATTTTATGTGGGTAGAGCGCCTTAAGATCGCGTACCGCACGTACGCCTTCGCCCACGCATAAAATGGTGCCAACTTCGATAATGTCCACCTCTTCGGCGATCAAACGGGTGGTTTCATAGGCATGGGACAGGGTCTGGTTATCCAGAGCCACCTGTAACATCGGTAAATCAGACATGGTTACTACTCCTTTATACTGACGCCGCAGTGGCGCTGTCGATGAGGTCGAGAACATCCTGGGCGGTGCGACAGGCGCGCAGACGGTCAAAATTGTCTTCATCTTCAAACAGATTGACGATTTGCATGATGCCGTCCTCCTGGTGCGTTCGCGCATCAACCGCCGCGAGGGTTATCAGGATATCCACCGGATCGTTATCTTCATGGTTAAACACCAGCGGTGTTTTCAGGGTGACCAGCGCAAAGCCGTTTTTCTTCACCCCTTCTTCCGGGCGGCCATGGGGCATTGCCAGCCCCGGTGCAATAACGAAATACGGCCCAAATCGTGCAACGCCATCCAGAATAGCCTGGTAGTAACGCGGCTCAACAACATCCGCAGCTTCCAGCAAATCCACACCGATTTTCACCGCTTCCTGCCAGCTGCTGGCTTCAGCCTGCAAACAGATGGCATTGTTTTGCGCCAGCGAGTCACGTAATTTCATGGCGAATCCTTATTTCACATCCTGCGCAAAATGCGCATTGATCACTTCCATCAGTTTGGGTCCAAAATCTGCGGCAGAAAGCATGTTACGCACCCCCACGACGTGCTTGTTGCCGGAGACTTCGATCTCGCCTGCAACGTGAGTGGAAGCAATAATGATGTCTGCTCCCGAGAGCTCGCTTTTGTACTCCCCTACCGCACAGCTGTTCACCGTGTGATTTACCCCCTGCTGAGTCAGAAACTGGTCAACTTTCATTTTCATGATCATCGAGCTGCCTTGCCCGCAGCCACACACAGCCAGAATACGAACGGTCATCATCAAACTCCTTCTTAAACAGAGTGTTCTGTCAGTTGTTTTTCCGCATCTTCCTCAGCGCGCAACGTGCGCCCGGCGAAGAACATATAGATCAGGGCAATCACGATAATCACCCCCATAAACCACAGGCCCAGGGTCATCCCCTGCATCATCGGCGGCGCCAGAATTGACCAGTCAGCCATCCCCATCCAGGCACTCATGCCCGTCAGCTTGACCGCCCATACGCAGCCGAAGATTTCGATCATGCCCATCACCAGGCAGATTTTGAGCGCCGCGCGCCAGCCGCCGAAGTGGTTGGCGAAGACGCCAATGGTGGCATTGGAGAAGAACATCGGGATAAAGCCCGGGATAATCAGAATGGAGGAGCCAAAGGCAATCAGGATGCCGACCGCAATCAGCTGACCGATAGTGCCCCACATAAAGCCCCAGACCACCGCATTCGGCGCGAAGCTGTAAATCGCGGCACAGTCTATGGCGAGGACGGCGCCGGGGATCAGTCGCTGGGAGATCCCGTTAAAGGCTTCAGACAGTTCGGCGACAAACATGCGCACGCCCTGGACGATAATGAAAATCGCCACCGCGAACTGAAAACCGGTTTGCAGAATGTAAACAGTCCAGTGAACCTTTCCGGCCATGGTCTGGACGGTGGATATGCCAAAAGAGAGCAGGATCGCGCCAAAGAACACCGTCATCACAATGGCGGTCGACACAATGTTGTCATGGAAGATATTCAGCCAGCCCGGCAGCTTGAGATCTTCGACACTCTCCTCTTTTTTTCCGAGGTATGGGGCAATCTTGTAAGCAACCCAGGAGGCAAACTGCTGTTGATGGCCGATGGAAAAGCCGCAGTTATCGGTCACCGCCTGGGTTGGTTTGTACATCATATTGGAGGTTATTCCCCAATAGAGCGACACCAGCACGGCGGAGCAGATAATGGTGGTCCACATCGAATAGCCGAGAATAAAGAAGAACACGGCAATCAGGCCTGCCTGCTGGAACATGATATGCCCCGTCAGCATGATGGTACGGATACCGGTAATACGGCGCAGCAGGACGTAAAGGATATTGAGCGCCAGCGCCAGCAGCACGGCATAGCCGACCCAGCTGTAGGCGTCCCCCATCCGTTCAATCGTCGCCATCATCGAGGCGTAGGTATCTGAGATTGCGCCATTGATGCCGTAAACCTCCGACATTTTGGCCACCACCGGCTTAAAGGTGCTGGTCAGGATCCCCGACCCGGCCTGTAACAACATAAAACCGATAATGGTTTTGATTGTGCCTTTGACGATAACGCTGACACTTTTTCTTAGCAGGATATAGCCGATACAGGTCACGATACCCAGCAACAACGGGGCATTGGTCATAACCTGATTAAAAAAGATGGTGAAGACGTTGTAGAGGATCTCCATAACTTGCTCCAGTCAGAAAAGTGCTTCATCGCCGTGACGCAGCACAAGGTGTAAATTCACTCTACCAATCAGCAACAATCACAAAAAGATTGCTTTTGATTATTTGTGACGCATCACGCAAATTATTTCCCCATCCTGTTACCGTCATAACACCTGCTTGCACACGCAAAATAAAAAACATTTGCATTCATTAATATATAAAAATAACCCCCTATAAATCATAGGATATCAGCACAATAACAGATACAGCTCAGCGACATAAAATCGCATTCACCCTCTTGCATCGATGAATAAAGCGTGAAAATATAAATCACAAGTTGTCACAAAATGATTTAATTTGATTAAAAAAGATAAGGAGCGGCACGATGAGTAAGATTGAAACCATTACCCGTGAATCATGGATTCTGAGCACATTCCCCGAATGGGGCAGTTGGTTGAATGAGGAAATTGAGCAGGAGCGCGTGGCGCCGGGAACCTTTGCCATGTGGTGGCTTGGCTGCACGGGGATTTGGTTGAAATCCGAAGGTGGTGCCAATGTCTGTGTTGATTTCTGGTGCGGTACTGGCAAGCAAAGCCACGGCAACCCGCTGATGAAAAAAGGGCACCAGATGATGCGGATGGCCGGGGTGGAAAAACTACAGCCGAACCTGCGTACCACGCCGTTTGTCCTTGATCCTTTTGCCATTCGCCAGGTTGATGCGATCCTCGCCACCCACGATCACAACGATCATATTGATGTTAACGTCGCCGCTGCGGTCATGAAAAACTGCGCCGATGATGTGCCCTTTATTGGCCCGCAGACCTGCGTCGATTTATGGGTGGGCTGGGGTGTGCCCAAATCACGCTGCATCGTGGTAAAACCGGGGGATGTCGTTCGGGTCAAAGATATTGAAATTCATGCCCTTGATGCCTTTGACCGCACGGCGCTCATCACATTGCCGGTAGAGCAAAAAGCGGCAGGCGTCCTGCCGGACGGCATGGATCAGCGGGCAGTTAACTATGTCTTTAAAACCCCTGGCGGTACCCTCTATCACAGCGGTGATTCCCACTATTCCAACTATTACGCAAAACACGGTAATGAGTACCGCATCGACGTTGCGCTGGGCTCATACGGTGAGAACCCCCGTGGCATTACCGATAAAATGACCAGCGCCGATATGCTGCGGATGGCGGAAGCCCTGAACACCAAAGTGGTGATCCCCTTCCATCACGATATCTGGTCAAACTTCCAGGCCGATCCCCAGGAAATTCGCGTACTGTGGGAGATGAAAAAAGACCGTCTGCAATATGGCTTTAAGCCTTATATCTGGCAGGTTGGCGGCAAGTTTACCTGGCCGCTGGATAAGGACAACTTCGAGTATCACTATCCCCGTGGTTTCGAGGATTGCTTCACGCATGAGCCGGATCTGCCGTTTAAATCTTTCCTTTAAACGCGATGGCGGGAGGCAGCAATGCACCCGCCATTTTTGCTGCAACATGCTGCACGAATCTTTAGTAATTTCATGCTATTTCAAATATCATCTTTTCACATCATTTATCATCGGAATAGCTCATGACGGAAGCGCAACGACATCAAATATTGCTGGAGCAACTGGCGCAGGCGGGCTTTATTACGGTGGAGCAGGTTATCGCCAGCCTCGGAGTCTCCCCGGCGACTGCACGGCGGGATATCAACAAGCTCGACGAAACCGGCAAACTGAAAAAGGTGCGCAATGGCGCTGAGGCCATCAGCCAGCAGCGCGCCCGCTGGTCGCCGATGAATATCCATGAAGCGCTGCACCATGATGAAAAAGTACGTATTGCCAGAGCCGCTTCGCAGCTGGTCAGCAGTGGAGAAAGCGTGGTCATTAACTGCGGTTCGACGGCCTTTTTGCTGGGACGCGAAATGTGCGGCAAGCCGGTGCAGATAATCACCAACTATCTGCCGCTGGCCAATTACCTGATTGAGCAGGAGCACGACAGCGTGGTGATCATGGGCGGGCAGTACAACAAAACCCAATCCATTACCCTTGGCCCACAAAGCAGTGAAAATAGTCTCTATGCCGGCCACTGGATGTTTACCAGCGGTAAAGGGCTGACCGCCGAGGGGCTTTATAAGACCGATATGCTGACCGCTATGGCAGAGCAAAAAATGCTCAATATGGTGGGTAAACTGGTGGTGCTGGTCGACAGCAGCAAAGTCGGCGAACGGGCGGGCATGCTCTTCAGCAGCGCCGATCAAATCGACGTGCTGATCACCGGGAAACAGGCCAACCCGGAGATCCTCAAAAAACTTGAGGATCAGGGCGTCAAAGTCGTTCGGGTGTAATCAGAGGTGGCGGCGAAAAAAGTCGACCGTCACTTCCAGCGCCATCGGTGTAATACGGTGTTTTACACCGGGCTCCTGGTGATAAGTCAGCTGACCATCCAGCCCTTCTCTTTTTAGTGCCTGCTGCAAACGCACGCTTTCGTCGGCGGGCACTACATCATCTTCTTCCCCATGCCATAGCAGCAATGGTCTGTCTGCCAGTCGGGACAACTGACGGGTAATATCCCAGTGCGCCAGCGGCGTAAGAATGGCATCAATGTCCGCCGTCTGAGGCGGTGGAAAAAGCGTACTGGAGAGCGTGGAGAAATAACCCGACCCCATCAAACAGGCGACGCTACGAACCTCAGGAAAACGGGTCATGATACCCAGCGCCGTCATTCCCCCCATGGATGCGCCGCCCACCGCCAGCCGGTTATCTGCGATCAAACCGGCGTCGTACAGCGCCTCTTTCAACTGCGGAAACTCGCTAAAATTGCCCTGCAAAATTTGCCAGAAGTGCTGCAAACGGCTGGCTTCATCACCATCAAAACGTGCGCCATGCTCTGGCGCATCTGGCATGATGACCCGGAATCCTGCCTGCGCCAGAGCGACGGCAAAATAGCTATAAACGAGCTTTGATGAACTAAATCCGTGGTAAAAAATCAGGGTCGGCAAGGGTTGAGCGGTTTTTCCCGCCGGGCGGGCATGGAGCGTTTCAATACCGGCAAATTGCTGTACATCGAGTTCTATCATTGGCGCCTCCGTGTTTAATCATGCTGGTATGCCATTGCGTGACTATTGGCGCAAGTCAGAGTTTGCATATAGACCCATAACTTTGAGATATAGATTACGCTTTCACTGCATTTTCATTCGAAAATAACGGCGGGGATAACAATTTGGGAACATTCCCCACAGAGCGAATAATTGAGGCACTACACTATGGCAATCAGGAGACATAAAAACATGATGCGCATCTTCAGCGCCGTTTTGCTGGCGTTACTGTTAAGCAGTTGTAGCGTACTTGAAGGTAAGCCGCAGCCGGCGCCTCCGGTCAGCAATTTCCCGCAGGAAATTAGCCGTAATCAGACGCAAAGCCTGCAAGAAATGGGGGCCGTCAGCGTGACAGTACTGGGCTCACCGATGGATGTGGAAGCGGCAATAAAAGCCAAAGCGGCCGAGGCGAAAGCCGATTACTACCTCATTCTGATGATGGATGACACGGTAATTCCCGGGCGCTGGTACTCACGAGCCCTTCTGTACCAGCAATAATAGCGCGTTGATTTAAGGAAGATTTACACTGATTTTCATCCTTTTATGTTTGCCTGTGCACAATGGACGGTATGGATTTTCTCGCGACGGAATGCCCTGTAATTCATCGGGGTAACGTGAAATGGAGCGGATATGAAACGATCTCTTGCCTTGACCTCACTGCTGCTTTCAGTGGGGATGATTAGCACGACAGCGCAATCCGCAGAGTTCGCCAGCGCAGATTGCGTTACCGGGCTGAATGAAATCGGCCTGATTTCTGTCAATAATGTTTTTGGCACGCCGCAGGACGTTGAACGTGTCATCGCGTTGAAAGCGGATGAACAAGGTGCTTCCTGGTATCGCATCATTCAAATGCAAGAAGAACAACGGGTTGATAACTGGCGCGTACAAGCCATTCTTTATGCCTGACAGCGAGACCTACCAGAAAAGTCACTTTTGCAGGGTGGCTTTTTTGTTTATGATTTCTTTGTTAGAGACATATTATCGTAAAGATAAGGTCATGTAACATTTTGTTACATTGACAAACTAAATGTTATCAGTTTATTGCCGTTGAAGGTGCTGACATTCTTTTCAGCGGATATTTTATGAGCACCTTTTTTCGTCGTATCGGACTTGGCACCAAACTTTCCCTCCTGACGGGTATCAGCGTCGCCGCACTTTTCCTGCTTTTCACCTCCCTGTTGAGTAATAAAGCCAGCCAGCAGCTGGAAAGCCTGGCAATGGAAGATCTTCATAACCAGTCTACCGGCGTGTTAGACATGGTGGAGATGTTTAACAGCAGCCTGAGCGAAGAAGTGGAAAGTTATACTCGCCTGTTTAACAGCTTTCTGCCTCAGCCCGTATCTATCGACCGCTCCCAAAGCCGTGAGATTAATGGCATCAGCGTTCCTCTGCTGAAAGGCGGAGACAGTGAACTTCATGAAAACAACGCCACCGTGGATGATTTTCTCACGCGTACCGGGGCTATCGCGACCCTGTTTGTACGCAGTGGCGATGATTTTGTCCGTGTCGCCACCTCTTTGCGTAAAGAAAATGGCGACAGGGCTATCGGCACCCGTCTGGACAAAGCCAGCCCGGCATTTGCCCCGGTGATGAAAGGTGAAGTCTACCGCGGCCTGGCGCTGCTGTTCGGCAAGCGCTACATCACCCAATACCAGCCCGTAAAAGATGCCAGCGGCATGACCATTGCGATCCTGTTTGTCGGGGTGGATATCACCCACTCATGGGAGATCATGCGCGGTAAAATTCTGGGTCGCCAGCTCGGTGAAAGCGGTCATTTCTTCGTACTTGACCGTAACGCGGGCAAAAATTATGGCAACTATCTCTTCCATCCCAGCGAAGAAGGGAAACGCCCGCAGTGGGATGACAGCGCCCTGCAAAGGGTTCTGAAAGAGACCTCAGGCACGCTGGAACAGCAGAGCGCCGATGGTCATCGACAAATGCTCTCCTGGATAACCGTCCCCGGCTGGAACTGGACGGTAGTCGGTGAAGTGGACAAAGCAATACTGCTGAGTGATGTCACCAGTATGCGTAATCAGTTTCTGATTGCCGGGCTGGTGGTTTCCCTGCTGTTTGCCGCCTTGTTTGTGGTGATTGTCCGCCGTTGGCTGACCCGCCCGCTGCGTGATGCTATTGGCCTTGCCAGCCGCTATGCTTCAGGCGATCTGCGCGCCAGCCTGGACGTTAAACGTGAAGATGAAGTGGGTCAGCTGATTAACGCCATCAATGGCATCGGCAATGGCTTGCATACCATTGTGATGCAGGTGCGCGAGGCCGCCGATGACATTCACCACGGCACCAATGCGCTGGCCGCCGACAGCAGCGAAATCAGCGACCAGATAAACAAGCAGGCCAGCAGCGTCGAGGAAACCTCCGCCAGCATGGAGCAACTCACCGCCACAGTGCAGCAAAACGCCGCCAATATGGAAGAGATGCAGTCGCTGGTAAATGAAACCTCCCGGGCAGTACAAAAAGGCGGAGCTACCGTCGGAGAAGCCGTCGCCACCATGGATGCGATCCGCACCGCCTCTCAGCGCATTGCCGATATCACCCATGTGATTGAATCCATCTCCTTCCAGACCAATATCCTGGCGCTTAACGCCGCAGTCGAAGCCGCACGGGCCGGAGAGCATGGTAAAGGTTTTGCCGTCGTGGCTCAGGAAGTCCGGGCTCTGGCAGCGCGCAGCGCCAATGCGGTCAAAGAGATCGACGAACTGACCAGCGATACCCTGAGAAAAGTCAGCGAAGGCCATACGTTGTCTGACGACACCCGGCAGGCAATGACGCAGATCACGACTCATATGGGCCATATTACCCAACTGGTCAACGAGATTAACCACGCCTCTCACGAACAGTCAGCGGGGATTAACCAGGTCAATATCGCGATGGTTCATATTGGCGAAGCCACGCATATCAACGCCGGACGGGTGTCCCGCAGCGAACAAACCGCAGGCACACTGCGGGAAAAAGGGGCCCATCTGACCGAGGTCGTCAGCCTGTTTAGCCTGAAAGCAGACTAGCCAGCACCGCCGGTAGCACGCAGCAGCAGGTCATTTTGCACCTGCTGACTCAGTGCGCTGGCGCCGCGAGTATCGAGCATCATCCGGCACCAGGCCTGGGCCACCGGCGGCGGAGCGCATTGCAACATTTGCGCCCCCATCGCCAGCAAAAATAACTGCTGCGTAATCTCCCGCCCTTGCGCTTCATGGGGTTTGCGCAGCCGCTGCTGCAACTGCCGCCAGGCCCGATCAAAATGTCTGTCCTGACCTTTAACCCGCGCAAAGGTTTCATGCAGCAACTCACTGACGCCCTGCTGTTTTGCCAGCACCCGCAGCACATCAAGGCACATAATATTGCCGGAGCCTTCCCAGATGCTGTTAACCGGCATCTCCCGATAAAGCCGGGGCAGTTCACTCTCTTCGCAGTATCCTGGACCACCGAGCACTTCCATGGCTTCAGCCACAAAGGGGATCCCAGCTTTACAGATGGCGAATTTGGCCGCCGGGGTTAACAGACGCGCCAGCAGGACTTCTTCCGGGTTCGTACGCGCATCCCAGGCACGGGCAAGGCGGAATAAAAACGCCGTTTGACCTTCCAGCTGAAGGGCCATACGGCTGAGGACGTCGCGCATCATCGGCTGATCGACCAGATTTTTACCAAATACCTGCCGCTGGTGCGCATGGTACAAGGCCACGGAGAAAGCCCGACGCATCAGGGCGTGGCTACCCAGCGCGCAGTCGAAACGCGTCAGTCCCCCCATTTTGAGGATTTGCCGTATGCCATCACCCTCTTCTCCTGATAGCCAGCCGCTGGCCGCGCAAAATTCCGCTTCGCTACTGGCATTAGAGCAGTTCCCGAGCTTCTCTTTCAGTCGCTCCAGACGCACGCCATTGCGCTGCCCGTCAGGAAGGAAGCGAGGCACAAAGAAACAGGAAAGACCACCGTCCGTCTGCGCCAGCACCAGATGAGCATCGCTTTGCGGTACAGAGAAAAACCATTTGTGCCCCACCAGCCGATAGTGGTCCCCGCTTTTTTGCGCCCGGGTGGTATTACTGAGCAGATCCGATCCCCCCTGCTTTTCCGTCATCCCCATACCCACCAGCAGGCCGCGCTTTTGAGAACCAGGCGCCAGATGGGGATCGTAACGGTCGCTCATGAGCGGTTTAAGCCAGTCCTGAAAGGTGGCGGGCAGCGTCTGTTGCAATAAGGGTGTGGCGGCAAAGGTCATAGTGATGGGACATAACGAGCCCGCCTCAACCTGCGCATGGAGCATGAAACGGGCGGCGCGGGCGACAAAAGCGCCGCTGCGAGCCTCCTCTTCCCAGGCCAGATTGTGCACACGGTTGGCGCATAATCCTTGCATCAACAGGTGCCAGGCCGGATGAAAACGCACATCGTCCAGCCGGACGCCGGTCGCATCATAGCGCAGTAATTCCGGTGGATTGACGTTCGCCAGCCTGCCGAGCTCCAGCGATTCCGCAGTACCCAGTTGCTGGCCTATGCTTGCGAGTAAGTCGAGGTCCCAGCCGGCTCCCTCGCGTATCACGGCGTCATACAGGGCGCGGTCAGAAAGGAAAAGATTACTGTTATTCAGGGGGACGGGTTGATTAAAAACGGTATGCGTTTGCCAGTGCATCTGCTCTCTCTCCATCAATGGCAGTGGAGTAAGTATGGTCAGATGGCGGCTATCCCGCCCGCGATAGCGGTCACAAAATGGGGGAAGAAAGGGAAGAGGACATCATCGTCTGGTGCCCTAACCCCGGCCTTCTCCCACCGGGAGAAGGAGAAAACCGCCGTTTATTTCGCGCGCTGGCGCACGGCTTCAAACAGGCAGATACCGGTCGCGACTGACACGTTCAGCGATGAGACGCTGCCCGCCATCGGAATGCTGATCAGCTCATCGCAATGTTCACGGGTCAGGCGACGCATACCTTCACCTTCCGCGCCCATCACCAGTGCCATAGGTCCGGTCATTTTGCTCTGGAACAGCGTATGGTCAGCTTCGCCCGCAGTGCCGACAATCCAGATATTCTCTTCCTGCAGCAGACGCATGGTGCGCGCCAGGTTGGTTACGCGGATCAATGGGACGTTTTCCGCCGCGCCGCAGGCCACCTTTTTGGCGGTCGCATTGAGCTGTGCCGATTTATCTTTTGGCACAATCACCGCATGCACGCCAGCCGCATCGGCACTACGCAGACAGGCGCCGAGGTTGTGCGGATCGGTAACGCCGTCAAGGATCAGCAGGAAGGGTTGATCGAGGCCGGCGATCAGATCCGGCAGATCGTTTTCCTGATACTGACGACCCGGTTTCACACGGGCGATAATCCCCTGATGCACCGCGCCTTCGCTTTTTTCATCCAGATATTGACGGTTGGCAAGCTGAATCACGACACCCTGAGCTTCCAGCGCATGGATCAGGGGCAGCAGGCGTTTATCTTCGCGGCCCTTCAGAATAAACACGTCCTGAAAGCGCTCAGGTGCGCGCTCCAGCAGGGCCTGCACCGCATGGATGCCGTAAATCATTTCACTCATCAATGGTACTCATTTGAGGCGATATCGCCGGGTTGAATAGGCTGTGAGACATTCACATCGCCACATTATAACCGACAGACGCCCCAGATCGAATCAACTAAGATGACGTTTCGCCTCCTGGCGCACCCGATGTAATACCCGCTGTTTGATTTCGCCGTAGCCCGGATGCTCTGCGAGGGTTTCAATATCACGCTCGCGATCAAAGGGCAGGACAATCTCTTCGACGATTTTTCCGGGTTTGGCCGACATCACCAGGATGCGGTCGGCCAGAAACAGCGCCTCTTCCACATCGTGGGTGACAAACAACAGCGTGGTGCCGGTGGCAAGCCAGGCCTCACGCAGCAACTCCTGCATCATAAGGCGAGTTTGCGCATCCAGCGCGCCGAAGGGTTCATCCAGCAGCAGAACTTCCGGCTCCGGCAGCCAGGCGCGGGCCAGCGCCACACGCTGCTTCATG
Organism: Phytobacter sp. V91; assembly: GCF_965644225.1. Lineage (NCBI taxonomy): Bacteria > Pseudomonadati > Pseudomonadota > Gammaproteobacteria > Enterobacterales > Enterobacteriaceae > Phytobacter > Phytobacter sp. V91. Next base: position 89,532 of record NZ_CBFFRJ010000001.1, read on the forward strand.
CCGCCGGAGAGCTGCCAGGGCGCATGATGTTCAAAACCTTTAAGCCCCACGCGTTCCAGCCAGTCCAGCGCCCGCGCGTTAACTTCCGCTTTTTGATAGCGGCCCAGACGCGGGCCGAAAGTGACGTTATCCAGCACCGACAGCCACGGAAACAAGTTTGGCTGCTGGAAGATCATGCCGCGCTCCGGCCCTGGCTGTTGTACCGGCCTGCCGGTTGCCAGCACCTGGCCGCTATCAGGCTTTGTGAATCCTGCAACCAGATTGAGAATGGTCGACTTACCGCAGCCGGACGGCCCCAGCAGCACCACAAATTCCCCTTTATCCAGCGTCAGGTTGATCTCCTCCAGCACCCTGAACGGCTGCGGTTTTGCCGCAAACGAGAGAGACACATTTTCAAGCGCTATAGCACTCATTATTCTTTCCCCGCCCACGGGACAAACAGACGTTGCAGTCCCAGCAGTAATAAATCCAACAGATAACCCGTACCGCCAAGCAGCAGAATGCCGAGCATGACGATATCGGTGCGCAGATAAGAGCTGGCGTTAATCACCATCCAGCCAAGCCCCGAACTGGCGGCCACCATCTCCGCCGCAATCAGCGACGTCCAGCCAATACCTATCGATAGCCTGACGGTGGTGAACAGATCGGGCAGAGCATCCGGCAGCACCACCCGCAGGAAAATCTGCCCTTTTGACGCCCCCAGCGTCTGCGCCACGCGGATCCTGGCACGCCCAATCCGTTCCACCGCCGCCGATGCGCCAACCACCACGCTCAGAAAAGTGGCGATAAAGATCAGGAAAAACTTCGAGGCTTCACCAATTCCCAGCCACACCACCGCCAGAGGGATCAAGGCAATTTTTGGTAGCGGTCGCAGGAACTGCACAAAGGGATTGAGCACCGCAGACAAGCCGGGAGAAAGCCCCATCAGCAGCCCCAGAGGGATGCCCAGCGCAATCGCCACCGCAAAGGCGCTCAACGCGCGGGCAAGGCTCACCGCCACGTGCTGCCACAGCGGTACCTGCCGGTAGCCGTCTGCCAGCAGCTCCTGCGCCGTAATGCCAATATCAGTAAGCGACGGCAGCAGCAGCGGATCCACCCATTGCCGGGTGGCCGCCAGTTGCCAGAGTGCAAAGAAAACCGCCACCGACAGCACGCTGATGGCGATATGCTGACCTAATCTCATTTTGCCGCCGCTTCCCGGATGTAGCGGGAATCAATCGCGGTATCCCAGTTATCCGGAATATCACGCTGCCGAATTTCGCCAATGCCGGCGAGGAAATGAGAGGTTTTGGTCAGGGCTTTGCCGATACCGCTATGGGTCGTATCTGTACCGTTCCCCAGCCAGGCCGCCGTGCCTTGATCGGCAAGCGTTGGATACTCAAGCCCACCCAGCGTGTTCGCGGCAGTGGTCACCGGCGCGCCGACTTCTTTGGCGACAATAGCGGCGGCTTTTTCCGGATCTTGTTTGAATTCGTCTACTTTCTGCTGATGCACGCGCAGGAAAGCCGTCACCGCTTCCGGGTATTGTTCGGCAAAGGCTTTGCGCACCACGTAGTTGTTGTAAATCAGGTAACCGTCTTTCTGCAGATCCTTAGTGGCAAAGACCTGATGACCGCCCGAAGACTCCAGCTCCTGAGCAAAGGGAGCCCAGACGTAGCCCGCGTCAATGTCACCCCGTTTCCAGGCCGCCACCATTTCTGCCGGGCGCAGTGGAAGCAGGGTAATTTTGCTGCGATCCAGTTTGTTGACGCTAATTGCCGCCTCCAGCGCATATTGCGCAGTCGAATTTGGCGGATAGGCCACGCGTTTACCCTCAATATCTTTAATGCTGGTAATCCCCTCTTTGCCAATCAGGCGCTCATAACTGGCAATCACCCCGGAAACGCCAATAATTTCTACCGGTAATTTGCGCACAATGCCTGCGGTCGCCGGGCTGGAGCCAAAATTGGCAATATCAATGGCGTTACTGGCGAAATAATTAAGCGCATCGGCACCGGAGGCAAATTGCACCCACTTCACCTTGCTGTTTAAAGCTTTATCCAGAGCGCCGTCTGCTTTGGCCAGCATTAATACCTGCGAGCCGCCGCTGTAAGCGACGCGAACTTCCTCAGGTGTGGCGGCCATACTGATACTGGACCACAGGCTGCCAGCGGCGAGTAATATTCCGAGCGTTTTTTTCATTTATTTTTCCTTGCGGTGAATGCGTGCCATCTCTCCCACAAAGCAGGAGAAAATATGCGATTTACGTGCGTTGTTTATGCCAGTTGAGTGAGGCGATAGTCCTGCCAGAGGCGGGAACATCGTTCGGCCAGCGATTGTGCGGGATCATAAGTGAGTGACAGGAACGGCGCGTCCACGGCGCGTAGCGCGGGCGGGACTTCCGTGCAGGCGAGAATGAGCTGCTGCGCGCCCCTCGCCAGTAGTGCCTGTGCCTGTAAAGAGAGCAGTTCTCCGCCCTCAGCCAGTTGCCCGCGCTTGACGGCATAGCAGCCGGGCACAAACCATTGCGCCAGCTCGTCTTCATCGGGCGTGATGGATTCAATACCCAGTCCGGCAAGGCGCTGCTGGAACCAGCCCGCATCCAGCGTGCCTTTGGTGGCAATGATGCCCACGCGCTGCGGTTTTTTTGCCGTTTGCACTAACGCCTCCACCGTAGCATCCACAATATGCAAAATGGGGGCATCGCTGGCGGCGCTAAGCTGGGAATACCAGTGATGCGCGGTATTGCAGGGGATAACAATATGGCTCGCGCCTGCCTGATTCAGTTTTTCGATACCGTGCAGCAGTTGCGGTAATGGCGACGGACCTGTTCCTGCCAGCGCCTTTTGCCGATCAGCTATCTGCGGCACATTCCACACCACCGACGGCAGATGCTGTTGATCGCTCTGCGCCGCTGTGGCATCGAGCAATTTGTGCTGAAAATCGAGGGTGGCGAGCGGCCCCATGCCGCCCAGCACGCCAAGTAAAAAGGGCTTAGCCATGGCGGGATTGCCCTTCAAGCACCTGACGATAGCCAAACAGACCGACGGAGCCACCGGTATGGATAAACACCACGTTCTCATCCCTGGCAAAGTGGCCTTTGCGGATCAGATCGATAAGCCCGGCAGCGCCTTTCCCGGAATAGACCGGATCCAGCAAAATACCTTCATGACGGGCAAAGAGCGTGAGCGCTTCCAGCATGCTGTCGGTCGGTAAACCGTAGCCGTCACCCACATAGTCACTGTTCGCCACCACCGCTTCACGAGGTAATTCACCTGCAACGCCGAGCAGCGCCAGAGTCCGTGAAGCCAGATTCCAGACGTTCTCTTCCTGCTTCGCTTTTGGCGCACGAACGCTAATCCCTAACACAGGAACCTGGCTGTTCGTCGCAGTAAATCCGGCAACCAGTCCTGCCTGAGTACCTGTACTGCCAGTGGCGTGCACCACATGGTCAATGCGCAGACGCAGTTGTGAAGACTGATAAAGCAGCTCTTCGGCACAGGCTACATAGCCCAGCGCGCCAATGGGGTTGGAGCCGCCGCCAGGGATGATATATGGGTTATGCCCCTGCTCACGCAGCTCAAAGGCATACTCTTCCATTGCCTGCTGCATATCGGTGCCGCCCGGCAGATGCGCCACAATTTCGCCGCCGAGCAGCTCATCGAGCAGCACGTTACCGGAACGCTGATAATCTTCACCGAAATCGGTGACGCGCTTTTCGAGCAGTACTTTTGCGGCCAGGCCCAGTTTCGCCGCGCCGGCAATGGTCTGGCGTACATGGTTAGATTGCGTCGCGCCCTGGGTAATAATCACATCGGCTTTTTTCTCCAGCGCGTCAGCGAGCAGAAATTCCAGTTTGCGGGTTTTATTACCGCCGCTTGCCAGACCCGTCGCATCATCACGCTTGATCCATATTTTCGGCCCACCGAGTAATGCCGAAAGATTATTCAGGGGTTCCAGAGGGGTTGGAAAATGTCCGAGAGAAAGTCGGGGAAAACGCGCCAGATGCATAACCGCTCCTTGCTAAATAAATGAGTCGCTGATGGGAAGTCACTATACACATCAGGCTCTGGCGGCTAATCACCAATACTAAATATCGTTTTGCGGTTTTAAGCTAAGTCAGGAAAATAAACGTCCGGAAGGCCGTCGCTATTACGCACGGGAATATAATACGTTGAAAAAGAATAACCCCCCGGCAGGCCGGAGGGTTATATGAGTGGAGAAATAAGCGCGAATTAGTCTGCGATTTTCTTTTTAGCTGCGCGCTTAGCTTTGGTTGCCGCGGCGATTTTTTGGGTTTTCGTCGACGGTTTTTTCACGCTTTTTTCTTTCTTCGGTTTCGCAGGGCCTTTCGCTTTACGAAATTCGCTGTCGGGCTCGAAGTTCACTTTCTTACCTGTCTGGCGGCGTTTACCCGCAGGTTTGGCGCCGCTGCCTTTCTTCGCGTTATCACGTGCGGTTTTACCCACGTTGCGCGGACCACGTTCGCTGGAGATCAGCGAGAAGTCGATTTTACGCTCGTCCATATTGACGGCTTCCACCTTCACTTCCACCCGATCGCCCAGCCGATAAGTCTGGCCGCCGGACTCGCCAATCAGACGCTGGCCCACCTGGTCAAAGCGGTAGTAGTCGTTATCCAGCGAGGAAACATGCACCAGGCCGTCGATAAACAGATCCGTCAGACGCACAAAGAAGCCAAAACCGGTCACGCTGGCAATCACGCCAGGGAAGATATTGCCCACCTGATCCTGCATAAAGTCGCACTTCAGCCAGTCCGAGACTTCGCGGGTGGCTTCGTCAGCGCGACGTTCGGTCATTGAACAGTGCTGACCCAGTTGCAGCATCTCTTCCAGGCTGTAGTGCCAGCCGCCGGTATCGGTCGAGTTGCCTGTGTGGCCCTCATCTTTCGCCAGCAGATATTTGATGGCGCGATGCAGCGACAGATCCGGGTAACGGCGAATAGGCGAGGTAAAGTGCGCATAGGATTGCAATGCCAGACCAAAGTGACCGCGGTTTTCCGGGTCATAGACGGCCTGTTTCATTGAGCGCAGCAGCATGGTTTGCAGCATCTCATGATCGGGACGGTCAGCGATGGACTCCAGCAAGGCGGCATAATCCGCTGGCTCCGGTTTGTTACCGCCGGGCAGCTCCAGACCCAGCTCCGCCAGGACGGTGCGGAAGGAGGTAATCGCTTCGGTGGTTGGCTTGTCGTGAATACGGAACAGCGCAGGTTCTTTCTCTTTTTCGACATAACGCGCAGCCGAGATATTGGCGAGGATCATGCACTCTTCGATAAGCTTGTGGGCATCGTTACGCTGGGTCTGTTCAATGCGTTCGATGCGACGTTCCGCGTTGAAAATAAACTTCGCTTCTTCGCTTTCAAACGAGATCCCACCGCGTTCAGCACGAGATGCGTCCAGCACTTTGTAGAGATTATGCAGCTCTTCGATATGCTTCACCAAAGGAGCATACTGCTCACGCAGTTCCTGATCGCCCTGCAACATGTGCCACACTTTAGTGTAGGTCAGACGCGCATGGGAGCTCATAACCGCTTCGTAGAACGTGTAGCTCGTCAGGCGACCTTTGGCTGAAATGGTCATTTCACAGACCATGCACAGACGATCGACCTGCGGGTTGAGGGAACACAGACCGTTCGAGAGCACTTCCGGCAGCATCGGGACAACCTGCGACGGGAAATAGACCGAGGTTCCGCGGCTGCGGGCTTCGGCATCCAGCGCGGTCGGCGGGCGAACGTAATAGCTGACGTCGGCAATGGCTACCCATAAACGCCAGCCACCGCCGCGTTTCTTCTCACAATAGACGGCGTCATCGAAGTCGCGAGCGTCTTCACCATCAATGGTCACCAGCGGCAGGTCGCGCAAATCGACGCGGCCTATTTTCGCTTCTTCCGGCACCTGCTCTTTCAGGCTCGCAATCTGTTTTTCAACTTCAGGCGGCCAGACATACGGAATTTCATGGGTGCGCAGCGCCATATCAACGGCCATGCCGGTGCCCATATTATCGCCCAGCACCTCAACGATTTTACCGATGGCTTTGGTGCGGCGGGTCGGGCGTTGGGTCAGTTCGACCACCACCACAAAGCCCATGCGCGCTCCCATTGTCTCTTCCGGCGGCACCAGAATGTCAAAGCTCAGGCGGCTGTCATCCGGGACGACAAAGCCCACGCCCGCATCGGTAAAGTAGCGGCCCACAATTTGCCCGGTTTTCGGCTCCAGGATGCGTACAACACGAGCTTCGCGACGACCTTTACGATCGGCTCCCAGCGGCTGGGCGAGGATCTGGTCGCCGTGCATGCACATTTTCATCTGTTCGCTGGAGAGATACAGATCGTCTTTGCGCCCTTCAACACGCAGGAAACCGAAACCATCGCGGTGACCAATGACAATACCTTTTAGCAGGTCAAGACGCTCTGGCAGGGCATAGCACTGACGGCGGGTAAAGACCAGTTGCCCGTCACGTTCCATGGCGCGCAGGCGGCGACGAAGAGCCTCTTGTTGTTCTTCGCCTTCAATATTGAGTTCAACGGCCAGTTCATCGCGACTGGCTGGTTTTTCACGTTTGGTGAGGTGTTCAAGAATGAATTCGCGGCTGGGGATAGGATTGGAATATTTTTCAGCTTCGCGTTCAAGGAAAGGATCGTGTGACATAGCGGTTCCTCCGTAGTCATCTCTGATGGCGATTTTTTCAGTCCACCAGCAATAATTTGTAAAGCGGTTGATTCTCTTCAACCAGATCGGCCAGCGTGTAGTTATCCAGTTCCTTAAGGAAACTCTGCACAGCCTTTGAAAGCGCCTGCTTGAGGCGGCAGGCGGAAGTAATATGGCAAAATTCGCTGCTGCAATTCACAAGCGACAGCGGTTCCAGGTCACGCACGACATCACCAATACAAATGTCCCTGGCGGCTCTGCCCAGACGGATGCCACCGTTTTTTCCCCTGACAGCCATCACGTAGCCTTCACGACTAAGTTGATTGATTATTTTGACCATATGATTACGGGACACACCATAAATCTCAGTGACTTCGGTGATATTCGTCATTTTCCCTTCTGGCAATGACGCCATATAAATCAACGCACGTAATCCGTAATCGGTGAAGCTCGTTAACTGCACATCAACCTCAGAAACAGGGGAAAGAGATATACCCGCAGGTATTGACTCTATTGATGATAAACCAGCCAGCAGGAATGCCACTAATTTATTTGAACTGAAGGGGAAAAAAGCGAGGAGAACGGGGCCTGCCAGGCAAGCCCCTGAGAACATTACGCGTCGAACGGGTCGCGCAGGATCATAGTTTCAGTACGATCCGGGCCGGTAGAGATGATATCGATCGGCACGCCAGTCAGTTCTTCAATACGTTTGATGTAGTCCAGCGCGGTTTGCGGCAGACCATCACGCGTTTTCACACCAAAGGTGCTTTCAGACCAGCCAGGCATTGATTCATAAATCGGCTCAATACCTTCCCAGTTGTCTGCCGCCAGCGGAGTGGTGGTCACTTCGCGGCCATCAGGCATACGGTAACCGACGCAGATTTTCACTTCTTTCAGGCCATCCAGCACGTCGAGCTTGGTCAGGCAGAAACCAGACAGGGAGTTAATCTGTACGGCACGACGAATCGCAACGATATCCAGCCAGCCGGTACGACGACGACGACCGGTAGTCGCGCCAAATTCATTACCCTGCTTGCACAGGAACTCGCCGATGTCATCAAACAGTTCAGTCGGGAACGGACCAGCACCCACGCGAGTGGAGTAAGCTTTGATGATACCCAGAACGTAATCGACATAACGCGGACCCAGGCCGGAGCCGGTTGCCACGCCACCTGCAGTGGTGTTGGAGGAGGTTACGTACGGATAAGTACCGTGGTCGATATCCAGCAGCGTACCCTGTGCGCCTTCGAACATGACGAAGTCGCCGCGAATACGTGCCTGATCCAGCAGATCGGAAACATCAACCACCATCGCGGTCAGGATGTCGGCAATCGCCATCACATCGTCCAGCACTTTCTGGTAGTCAACCGCTTCTGCTTTGTAGAAGTTCACCAGCTGGAAGTTGTGATATTCCATCACTTCTTTCAGTTTGTCAGCAAAGGTTGCTTTGTCGAACAGGTCGCCTACACGCAGGCCACGACGAGCTACTTTATCTTCATAAGCAGGCCCAATACCACGACCGGTAGTGCCGATAGCTTTAGAACCGCGCGCTTTTTCACGCGCTACGTCCAGCGCCACATGATAATCAAGGATCAGCGGGCACGCTTCGGACAACAGCAGGCGTTCACGAACCGGGATACCACGGTCTTCCAGACCTTTCATCTCTTTCATCAGCGCAGCCGGAGACAGCACAACACCGTTGCCGATGATGCTGGTGACGTTTTCGCGGAGAATACCTGATGGAATCAGATGGAGGACGGTTTTTTCACCGTTGATTACGAGAGTATGGCCTGCGTTGTGACCGCCCTGGTAGCGTACAACATATTTAGCCCGTTCAGTCAGAAGATCAACAATCTTCCCTTTACCTTCGTCACCCCATTGGGTGCCCAGTACGACGACGTTGTTACCCATTTTTCAAAATCACCGTTTGCTTAAAAATGGATTCTACCATCGGATTTTCAGATAGACAGCACTTTTTGTACCCAAATCAAGGCAAATACGCCCATTTTTTGATCAGCCAATCGTTTTCCTCAACATGTAGTAGATAACAATGCCGGCAACCACAAGCCCGCCGCCAAAGCGACGCAGGATATTGTCCGGAAGAGTGCTCATGGTGGCGATCATTCGACGCCATGCACGCGGATATAGCATCGGACCCAGACCTTCAAGCACCAGAACGAGGGCCAGTGCCAGCCAGATTGTTGCGTTCATTGTTGTCCTTATAAAAAGAAAACCACCGCTCTTAAAAGAGCCGGTGGTTTTAGATAGAAACTGCTTAAATCAGTTTAGCGGTTAGCTGAGGTCGGTGACTTCATATAACGGAAGAAGTCGCTATCCGGGCTGAGCACCATCACGTCCTGATTACTCTGGAAGCTGCTTTCGTATGCGCGCAGGCTACGGATAAAGGCATAGAAGTCAGGATCCTGGCTAAAGGCATCGGCGAACAACTTCGCGGCTTCAGCATCACCTTCACCACGCAGGATTCGGCCCTGACGCTCAGATTCAGCCAGCGTTTTGGTGACTTCGTAATCGGCAGTAGCGCGCAGTTTTTCCGCCTCTTCCTGACCCTGAGAACGGTGGCGACGGGCAACCGCTTCACGCTCGGCACGCATACGGTTGAAGATCGCTTCCGACACTTCAGTTGGCAGGTTGATTTGCTTGATACGCACGTCCACCACTTCAATACCTAATGCCGCCATACTGTTCGGGTTAATCACCGGCACTTTGCCGTTGGTTTCCGCCTGAACAAGCTCAGCCGCTTTAGCAATAGCGTCATCCGCGGCCGGCGTCGCCACTTCATCTTCGGTACCTGCGGAACCGGAGTTCAGAGCATCGCGGACTTCCAGCGTCAGACGACCACGCGAGTCGGTAACGATATCTTTCACATCCAGACGACCAATTTCAGAACGCAGACGGTCAGAGAATTTACGTTTCAGCAGGACTTCCGCCTGAGAAACATCACCACCGCCCGTTGCCAGGAAGTAACGGCTGAAATCACTGATGCGCCACTTGATGTAAGAGTCGACGATGAGGTCTTTCTTCTCTTTGGTCACGAAACGATCGGCCTGGTTATCCATGGTCTGGATACGTGCGTCGAGCGTTTTCACGGACTGAATAAACGGAACTTTAAAGTGCAGGCCTGGCTCATAAATGACCGGTTTTTTGTCACCATCACGCACGACGCTGCTGAACTGGAACTTGATTCCGCGCTCACCCTCTTTCACGACAAAAATCGAGGTATAGAGCACAACCAGCGCGATAACAATGATCGCAATAACTGACTTACGCATCGTTATTCCCCCTGACGCTGGTAGTCGTTACGCTGCGCGTTGGCGCGGCGTTGGTCCATGATATCGCCCTGGCTGGAGGACGAAGTTGTACTTGCGCCGCTTGAGCCGGAAGACGATGCAGGCGGCAGGCGCAGGAGATTATTTGCGCCACTGCTATCACTCTTTACCGCCGGTGCGTTACCCCCTTTCAACATCTGATCGAGCGGGAGAACCATCAGGTTGCCGCCTTTATCGTTAACCAGCACTTTGCGCGTATGGCTCAGCACTTTTTCCATGGTCTCGATATAAAGACGTTCGCGGGTAATTTGCGGCGCAGCCTTATACTCAGGCAGGAGCCGGGCAAAGCGGGCCACTTCACCCTGAGCTTCCAGCACGGTCTGAGTCTTATACGCGCGCGCTTCTTCCAGAATACGCTGCGCCTGACCGTTGGCACGTGGCTGCACTTCGTTGATGTAGGCTTCAGCTTCACGAATGTATTGCTGTTCGTTTTCACGGGCAGCAATCGCATCATCAAACGCGGCTTTCACTTCTTCAGGCGGACGCGCAGTCTGGAAGTTGACGTCCAGCAGGGTAATACCCATGTTGTATGGACGAATGGTTTCTTCCAGCTCACGCTGGGTATCGCTACGAATAACGGTACGGCCCTCGGTGAGGATGCGATCCATCGTGTATTTACCGATAACGCCACGCAATGCGCTGTCCGTCGCCTGACGCAGGCTGTCGTCGGCGCTGGTCACGCTAAACAGATAACGTTCCGGATCGGTCACACGGTACTGTACGTTCATTTCAACGCGTACGACGTTCTCATCAGAGGTCAGCATCACGCCAGAGGCCGCCAGCTCACGCACGGATTCAACGTTTACCGCCGTCACGTTATCGACGAACGTCGGTTTCCAGTTCAGGCCTGGTTGAACCAGATGACTGAACTTACCAAAACGCGTCACGACGCCGCGCTCGGCTTCTTTGATGGTGTAGAACCCACTGGCAGCCCAGATAATCACGACCGCCGCAGCAGCTATGCTAACGATACGTCCGCCAATGTGGGCGCGTGGGCCGGAAGGTTGCTGACTTCCACCGCCAGACCCCGTGCCTTTACCACCGCCCAGACCGCCGAGCTTTTTGCTCAGCTTGCGGAAAATATCATCCAGATCAGGAGGACCCTGATCGCGACCGCCTTTGTTTCCATTTCCCTCAGAGTTGCCGCCTGGTTTGCTGCTTCCCCACGGGTCGCGGTCTTGTCCGTTATTACCGGGCTGATTCCACGCCATGTATGTGCTCCATATTTGTTATACGGTTTTACCCTTTATGCTTTGGGTACCCCAAAGGGGAAAATCCTTCTGGCCAACCGGTCAGACGACGTAGTCCTCTAATGCCGGTTCTTGCTTACAGAGTCGACGCCAGTCCACAATCGGCATACGCACCTGCATGCCCAGACTCCCGTCTTCCTCCATCCACTCTTTTTCGATGGCCTGAAGCTGATAAAAACGACTTCTCAGGCGACCTTCTTTTGCCGGTAAGCGCAACGTATGCTGCGCTACCTCACCAGACAGTCGCTCAGTTAAAGCCCTGAATAACAGTGGTACGCCCACTCCGGTCTGGGCAGATAACCAGACCCGAATCGGTTTGTTCTCTTCATCCCGATCAATACGTGGTTCAAAATCATCCAGCATATCGATTTTGTTCATCACCAGAAGTGTCGGGATTTCGTGCGCATCGATTTCCTCGAGCACAACATTTACAGCATCAATATTGTCCTGCAACCGCACATCGGCGGCATCTATCACATGTAACAGCAACGTCGCCTGCCGGGTTTCCTGCAACGTCGCTTTAAACGCGGCCACTAAATCGTGTGGCAAATGGCGGATGAACCCAACGGTATCCGCCAACACGGTTTCACCTACGTCGACAACATCGATACGACGCAACGTGGGATCAAGCGTGGCGAATAATTGATCCGCCGCATACACCTGAGCCTCGGTTATCTGATTAAACAAGGTAGATTTACCGGCGTTGGTATAACCCACCAGCGACACCGTTGGGATATCCGCTTTCGTACGCGAGCGGCGTCCCTGTTCACGCTGCTTTTCCACTTTCTCAAGCCGCGAGAGGATTTGCATAATACGGTTACGCAGTAAACGACGGTCAGTTTCGAGCTGGGTTTCACCCGGACCACGCAAACCAATACCGCCTTTTTGTCTTTCAAGGTGGGTCCAGCCACGCACCAGGCGCGTAGCCAAATGGCGCAACTGCGCCAGCTCAACCTGCAATTTACCTTCATGGGTACGCGCACGTTGGGCAAAAATATCTAATATCAAACCGGTACGATCAATCACCCGGCATTCACATAAAAGTTCGAGATTACGTTCCTGAGCCGGACTCAATGCGTGATCAAATAAAACAACAGAAGCCCCTGTCGCTTTTACGGCTTCCGCAATTTCGACAGCCTTACCTTCACCAACAAAATACTTGGGGTGCGGTGCTTTACGGCTACCAGTAATCACCTGCATTGCTTCGACACCAGCGGAAGAGACCAGAGATTCAAACTCCTGGAGGTCTTCCATATCTTTGTCTTGCGAAAAATAGATGTGTACCAGTACCGCCTGCTCACCGGCTTCATAACGGTCAAACAAGCGTAAAGTCTCCTAAAATACCAGCGGGGAACTCAGAATCCTGGCTCCCCGGCATGGAATAACAGCCATCAACCTTATTCGGTTTCTTCGCTGTCTTGCTGAGCAGACGCCTGAGCATTGCTACCATGATGATAGTTGCTGCTGGTACCGCCACCGGCATTGTTGCTGTGATGAGAAACCGGGCGAGACGGAACAACAGTGGAAATAGCATGCTTATAGACCATCTGGCTGACCGTGTTTTTCAACAGGATCACGAACTGATCGAAAGACTCAATTTGCCCTTGCAGCTTAATACCATTCACCAAATAAATTGAAACTGGAACACGTTCCCGACGCAATGCGTTCAGGAACGGATCTTGTAAAGATTGCCCCTTAGCCATTCTATCTTTTCCTTATATGCTTGTTTTGTACTTAGAACCCGGGAGTTCTGAAAACTGCGTAAAATTTTGCGCACGATTCCACTTAATTGTACACACTCAACCCGCGATAGCACCAATAACCTGTAACACATCGTTGTACGATTGTTGCGGCTTTTCACTGTCTAACCAGTGAACGTCGTCCCAACCACGCAACCAGGTTATCTGCCGCTTGGCTAACTGCCTCGTAGCGCAAATACCTCTGTAAACCATTTCGTCATATGAGATCTCGCCAACAAGATATGACCACATCTGGCGGTATCCCACGCAACGAACGGAAGGCATGTCCGTATGCAAATCTCCGCGAGCAAATAGCGCCCGCACTTCTGCTTCAAAACCCGAAGCCAACATCTGATGAAAACGCTGCTCAATTCGCTGATGGAGCAGTTCACGGCTCGCCGGGGCGATGGCGAACTGATACACCTGATACGGCAGAGCGTCTCCTGACGTTTGCGTCAGATCTGTTAAAGTTTTACCCGAAATGAAAAAAACTTCCAGTGCTCGGGAAAGTCTTTGCGGATCATTTGGATGGATTCGCGCAGCCGCAACAGGATCAATCGCCTGCAACTGCTGATGTAATGCTTCCCATCCACGCTCTGCTGCTTGTTTCTCAATTTCGGCTCGTACCGTCGGATCGGCACAAGGCAACGGCGATAGCCCTTCCAGCAATGCCTTAAAGTAGAGCATCGTGCCCCCCACCAACAGCGGAATACGCCCGGAGGCGGTGATCTCATCCATTTGCGCCAGGGCGTCACGGCGAAAATCTGCCGCTGAATACGCCTGGGCCGGATCACGAATATCCAGAAGCCGATGGGGAGCCGCACATAATTCTTCGGCAGTCGGCTTCGCCGTGCCGATGTCCATCCCCTGATAGATAAGGGCGGAATCTACGCTTATCAACTCAACTGGCAAAACTTTACGTAACTCAATGGCTAACGCTGTTTTACCCGAGGCAGTCGGCCCCATTAAAAAAATCGCCTTTGGCAGGCCAGTCTTACTGATATCACTCATGGTTCAGGGCATTCATTGCTATAGATAAATCAACAGGTTGTAACAGGCCCTCTGGCGGTGTTTTCACCAGGTGCGGACAAAGGCGTTCGACGTCGGTCAACAGGGTAATGGCCTGCGCCATACTCCACTGGCTATGCTCACTCGCCAGCTGGCGGGCAATCCATTGGGCTGTATTCACCGCATCAATCGTTGTCTGCTGCGCCAGGTAGCCTATCAGTTCAGGAATCAAGATTTGTAAATTTTGTTGGCGTAAGGGTAAAGGCACGCCGCGCAAGGTAATGTGCTGACCGTCAGGGACAAATTCCACCCCCATTTCCGCCAGTACTCCCTGCGCCCGTTTTAGGGTTGCACTCTCCTGCGCAGACACTTTCAGCCGCACCGGGATCAACAGCGGTTGACCAACAACCGGGCCATTTTCCGGGGAGAGCTGCCGCAGCCTTAGCCAGCGTTCAGCCACCGACAGCGCCAGCAGCATCACGTTTCCATCACGCTCCAGCAGCGCATACTCAGGCGCGACGATGGTCAGTACCCGCCCAAAGCTCTGACTATGGGCATCCAGCGCCGGGGAGCTGCTTGTGACGTTCTCCCCGCTATGGCGACTCCCCTGCGGCGTGTCCAGCAACTGGCGGTAAAGAGCGCCCTGCTGTTTTTGATAACCCGGCTGGGCCGTTGGCCATGTGGGCGTTCGTGCAGAAGTGCCAGAGTAAGTCCCCGCCGCCGCCGAATCGCGCATCACCGAAGGTTCACGCGCCGCCGCAGGCTCAGCGAACTGGTTACGTCCTGCCGCTACCCGGTTTTCCGGAAGGGCGCGGGGCGCAACCTCTTCCGTTAGCGGCAAGGAGGCGTCGGCCTGCTGCTGCAGCACACTCAACACTCCCTGATAAATAAAGTCATGCACCAGTCGTGACTGATGAAAACGCACCTCGTGTTTTGCCGGATGCACGTTGACGTCAACCTGATGCGGATCGATCGAAAGATAGAGGACAAAAGCAGGTTGCTGATCGGCGCCCAGCTTATCTTCACAGGCCTGGCGAATGGCATGGTTAATTAGTCGATCGCGCATCATGCGGCCATTCACGTAGCAGTACTGGATCTCGGCAAAAGCCGCCGTGGTCGCCCCCGGCTCCGCCACCCAGCCGCGCAGGGCAAGATCCCCGTGCTGCCACTCTATCGCCAGCGCTTTTTCAAGAAATGCCGTGCTGCAAATCGCCCCCAGCCGCCGCTCATTCTGCCCACCCAGGGCAACGGCACGATACTGGCGCACCATTTTGCCGTTGTGGCTAAGATTAATGGTCACATCAAAACGGGCCAGCGCAATCCGCCGCACGACTTCGTCAATATGGGCAAATTCGGTCTTTTCGGTGCGCATAAATTTGCGCCGGGCGGGGGTGTTATAGAAGAGATCCAGCACTTCCAGCGTGGTGCCAACCGGATGAGCTGCCGGTTTGACAGTCACCGCCATATCACGCCCTTCCGCATAAGCCTGCCAGGCTTCTGACTGTTCAGCAGTACGGGAGGTAAGCATCAGACGGGAAACGGAGCTGATACTGGCTAAGGCTTCGCCGCGAAAACCGAGGCTGATGATCGCCTCCAGGTCATCCAGCGAGGCGATCTTGCTGGTGGCGTGGCGAGCCAGCGCCAGCGCCAGCTCTTCTTTATTAATCCCGCAGCCGTTATCGCGAATACGAATGAGCTTCGCGCCACCGCGTTCAATATCAATGTCGATACGGGTTGCTCCCGCATCAAGACTGTTTTCAACCAGTTCCTTCACCACCGACGCAGGGCGTTCCACCACTTCGCCCGCGGCTATTTGGTTCGCAAGCTGTGGCGGCAAAACCTGAATTGGCATGAATGCTCCTTAGTTAAACAGTCCGTGTGATGGCGTTTCTGCACTGGCCATTTGCGCCGTCCCGCCTTGCGGGGCCGACTGCAACGGGTGGGCGAGGAAGTAATTACGTAATCCGCTGTAAATCGCCTCAGCCAGCTGCTGCTGATAGTCACTGCTGGCCAGCAAACGCTCTTCGCTGTTGTTGCTGATAAACCCGGTTTCAACCAGCACCGATGGGATATCCGGCGAACGCAGCACGCCCAGACTGGCGTGTTCCGGACGACGCTTATGCAACGCGCCAATACGCGAAAGCTGAGTAATCATACTGGTCGCGACATCATAACCGACCCGCTGGGAATGGCCGAATTGCAAATCCAGCACCGCCTGGCTCAGATAAGGATCTGACTGACTGTTCGCCAGCACATCCCCCGCGCCGCCCAGCAATTCAGATTGCTTTTCGTGCTGCTCAAGCCAGCCGGCCATCTCGCTGTTCGCCCGACGATTGGACAGAACCCAGACAGAGGCCCCTGTCGCATCACGATTTGGTGCGGCGTCCGCATGGATTGAGACCAGGAAATTGGCGTTTTGTTTACGGGCCACATCAGAACGCCCCATCACCGAAATAAAGTAATCGCCGTCGCGGGTCAGCACCGCTTTAAACATCGGATCGTCATTTAACAGGGAACGTAATTTGCGCGCCACGGAGATAGTGATGTTTTTCTCCTGGGTGCCGCCAGGCCCAATCGCTCCAGGATCCTGGCCGCCGTGTCCGGCATCAATCGCGATAATCACTTTGTCACCTGTTACCGCACGGGCCTGGGCCGCAGGGCGCACCGCCGTATTGCTGCTGGTGACACTGGTAATACGGTCGTTGTCCGATTTAAAAGGATTACGCGCAGGTTGAACGGGACGAGGGGCAACAGCAGGCGTTTCAACGCGCTGTACCACCGCTTTCGGCGGCGGAGGCGGCGGCGGAACATCGGCATCAATAGTGAAGACCACCGAGTAACCCGCGCCATTTTGCTGTTTCACCGCCCGGGTTTTGCCGTTTTGGGTAAGATCGACCACCAGCCGCAGCGACTGGCTGTCTTTCGGCGTACCGGAACGAATGCTTTTGACCAGGTTGTTGCCGCTGAACTGCAACGGCAGGCCCTGAATCACGCCGGTTTGTTTAATATCCAGCGCCACACTGCGTTTACCCTCTTGCGAGAACGCATATTCAGGATCCCCCATAAAACTGAACGTAATACGGGCCTGCGCGTCGCCATTAGAGACCTGGATATCCGACAAACTTGCCGCATTCACGCAGGCGCTGAGTAACACCAGCGCCGCAACTAACCAACTTCTCACGCGATAAATCATCCCGTCATCCCTAAGATTAGCTGGCTAAACGCGCCAGTAATGAATCGCCAGATGAGGATACAGCAGTAATGCGTGCCTCACGCTCCTGCGCCTGATAATCAATATGGATTTCGACATCCGGGTCAGGCAGTACACCCGCGCCTTGTTGCGGCCACTCGACCAGGCAAATCGCGTCGTTGGCAAAATAGTCGCGGATCCCCATAAATTCCAGCTCCTCAGGATCCGCAAGGCGGTACAGGTCGAAGTGATAGACGTTTACACCGTCCAGCGTGTAGGGTTCGACCAGTGTGTAAGTGGGACTTTTTACGTTGCCTTTATGGCCGAGCGCCTGTAAAAAGCCGCGGCTAAAGGTGGTTTTACCTGCCCCAAGGTCGCCGTACAGATAAATCACGGTTGCGCCATGGCAAGCCTGCGCCATACGTTGACCCAAATCCAGGGTCGCTTGCTCGTCAGGTAAAGGAATTACTTGGTTCATCATTCTGTATCACTAACATCCGGGTTAACTACACGCACCAGCGTGGAAAAAAGATCGGTCGCCAGCATACCCCGCATACCCTGCTTTGCTGCCAGCACATCAGCCGCCGCACCATGCGCAAGCGCACCGGCACAGGCCGCGTCGTACAGAGAATGTTTCTGGCCGAGCAACGCCCCAATAATGCCGGTAAGGACATCTCCCATGCCAGCACTGGCCATACCAGCATTGCCAGCATCGATAATGCTCGTCTGGCCATTTTCGTCGCTCACCAGGGTTCCCGCCCCTTTCAGTACGACAACGCCTGCGTAACGTTTTAGCAGACGTTGCGCAGAAAGTAAGCGATCACTTTCAATTTCTGCAACTGAACAGTTGAGCAGGCGGGCTGCCTC
The DNA here is from genome assembly GCF_965644225.1 of Phytobacter sp. V91. NCBI lineage: Bacteria > Pseudomonadati > Pseudomonadota > Gammaproteobacteria > Enterobacterales > Enterobacteriaceae > Phytobacter > Phytobacter sp. V91. The sequence goes on from NZ_CBFFRJ010000001.1 coordinate 107,580, forward strand.
GCCGGGATGCGGCGTCAGAATGCGATTGTGACGTTTATCGGGATTGATTGCCAGAAGGTTCAACGCGTCCGCATCCCAGAGCATCGGTTTACGGAAATTCTCCACTTTGCGCAGGGCGTTTTTCCCCCACTCCTGTTGCCCAAGACCTGGCCCAATCACCAGCACATCGGCCCATTCGAGGCTATCGTCCAGCGAGTCAGCGGTGAGCTCATGGACCATCAGTTCAGGGCGCGCAGTCACAATCGGCGCAATGTTTTCCTGACGGGTTAAGACCCGCACCAGTCCGGCCCCGGCACGGAGTGCGGCTTCGCCCGCCATGCGGATAGCTCCCGCAGTGCCATGATCGCCGCCGATAATCACGACCCGCCCGTGGGAGCCTTTGTGCGATGTCGGGCGGCGGGGAAGAAACCACCGGGAGAGCCAGCTGCTGTCAACACGAGTGAGTGAAGTCTGCTGGCCTGCCAGCCAGTTATCCAGCCCCAGCGCGTGGTGATGAAGAGAGCCGGTGACATCGCGCGCCTTGCCGGTTAACAGGCCGGGCTTAAGCGCTATGAAGGTCACGGTATGTTCAGCGTTGATGACCGCGCCGGGCGTGGCGCCCGTTTGGGCAATCAGTCCCGAAGGGATATCCAGCGCCAGAACGGGCGCTGAATGCGCATTGGCCTGAAGAATAAGTACTGCGACGTTTTCTCTCGGGGCTGCGCGTATCCCGGTGCCCAACAGGCCATCAATAATAAGATCAACAGCATCAGGCCAGACGATATCAGCGGCATGAATAACACCGCCTGCGGCCAGCCAGGCTTCGCGCGCCGTCCTTGCCTCTTCCGGCAGCGGTTTGTCGCTGTCAATCGCCAGTAAGGTAACGTTAATGCCCGCCCCTGCCGCCAGCCGGGCAACGACGTAACCATCGCCCCCGTTATTACCATGCCCGCACAGTACCAGCCAGAGCCGGGCCTGCGGGTAACAGGTTTGCGCCACATCGAAGGCGGCCTGCCCCGCACGCTGCATGAGTTCATACAGCGTAATCCCCAGGCAGTCAGCGGCCTCTTTTTCTGCCCGTCGCAGTTCATCCGCAGGCCAGATGGAGTGTGGTATACTTGCTGCGTTTTTCTTCATTGTATGGTCCGTCATGTCAGAGCCCCTCGATCTCAATCAATTAGCGCAAAGCATCAAACAGTGGGGCACTGAACTGGGGTTTCAGCAGGTCGGGATAGCTGACACCGACCTTTCTGCCAGCGAGCCTGCATTGCAGGCATGGCTGGACAAGCAATACCATGGCGAAATGGAGTGGATGGCGCGTCACGGTATGATGCGTGCCCGCCCACACGAACTTCTGCCCGGCACCTTGCGGGTGATAAGCGTGAGAATGAATTATCTGCCCGCTAATGCCGCTTTCGCCAGCACGCTAAAAAACCCGGCGATGGGCTACGTCAGCCGCTACGCGTTGGGTCGCGATTATCATAAGCTGCTGCGTAATCGCTTAAAGCAACTCGGCGAAAAACTTCAGCAGCAATGCGCCTCGCTGAATTTTAGACCTTTTGTCGACTCTGCGCCCATTCTTGAACGCCCGCTGGCTGAAAAAGCCGGGCTTGGCTGGACAGGTAAGCACTCACTTATCCTCAATCGCGACGCCGGGTCGTTCTTTTTCCTCGGCGAGTTGCTGATTGATTTACCCCTTCCCGTTGATAAGCCGGTGGAAGAAGCCTGTGGTCGCTGCGTGGCCTGCCTCACCATTTGCCCGACAGGCGCCATCGTCGAACCCTATACCGTTGATGCCAGGCGCTGCATCTCCTACCTCACCATTGAGCTGGAAGGCGCCATTCCGCCGGAATTTCGTCCCCTGATTGGCAACCGCATCTATGGCTGTGATGATTGTCAGCTTATCTGTCCCTGGAACCGTTTTTCACAATTAACGGATGAAGCCGACTTCAGCCCGCGCAAAGCGCTGCACGCCCCGGAGCTGACAGCGCTCTTTGCCTGGAGTGAAAGTTACTTTTTAAAAGTGACGGAAGGCTCGGCGATACGCCGTATCGGCCATTTACGCTGGCTGAGAAATATTGCCGTTGCACTGGGTAATGCGCCCTGGGATGCAGCCAATATTGAGGCCCTGGAACAACGCAAAGGTGAGCACCCACTTCTCGATGAGCACATAGACTGGGCGATTGCGCAGCAAATTGATAAACGCAATGCCTGCGTTATTGAGGTGCAAATGCCGAAGAAACAACGTCTGGTGAGGGTGATTGAAAAAGGACTGCCGCGTGATGCCTGAGTCGTCCACAGCGTGTGTATAAAATTAAAAACACATTGCGATTCAACGCGAACAAAATCGTCAAGAGATCGTATTAACAATTTGAAATCTTAATTTTGTTATAAATTTCATACAATTACATTGGGATTATTCATCAGACGAAGTAATTCATCGCTTTCTGACATTCGATGGATCTGTGGATAAGTCTGTTCACAATAATTTTGAATAGCGAAAAGAATCGTCCTCAGCCTGCAATTACGCTGTGGATAATTTGGAAGATAAGTAAATCTGGAGCGGGAAACGAGACTCGAACTCGCGACCCCGACCTTGGCAAGGTCGTGCTCTACCAACTGAGCTATTCCCGCTTGGGTGGTGCGTATCTTGCGATACTTTTCAAATTTTGGAGCGGGAAACGAGACTCGAACTCGCGACCCCGACCTTGGCAAGGTCGTGCTCTACCAACTGAGCTATTCCCGCATAATCTCAAACTGCAATTTGCTGCGCTTCGGCGGCGGTCTGCAATCTTCCGATCAGGATGGTGCATTCAAATTTTGGAGCGGGAAACGAGACTCGAACTCGCGACCCCGACCTTGGCAAGGTCGTGCTCTACCAACTGAGCTATTCCCGCAAACATCATTTTTCTTGCTGTCGTGCTTTCACATTTCTGTGTCTTCACGGGAGGCGCATTATACGAGAATTCCTTTCTCCTGCAAGCCCCCTAAAACCGTTTTTTTTAATTTTTCGTTCAAATGCTGGTTTTATCAGCAAAGTGTACGATTTAGCGGCAATCCACCAAAAACCAGACCGGGCAGCGTCTTACCGCCCGGTAACCGGCAGCGTTAAAGCTTAATAAAATGTTCGCGATAGTAAGACAGCTCCGCCACCGATTCACGAATATCGTCCATTGCCTGATGGGTGCCCTGCTTTTTAAAACCATCGAGAATTTCAGGCTTCCAGCGACGCGCCAGCTCTTTCAGGGTACTGACATCCAGATAGCGGTAATGGAAATACGCCTCGAGTTCCGGCATATACTTAAACAGGAAACGGCGGTCCTGACCAATACTGTTGCCGCAAATTGGCGATTTCCCGGCAGGAACCCACTGTTTGAGGAACTCAATCGTCGCCAGTTCAGCGGCACGGTCATCCTGCTTACTTGCCTTCACACGTTCCACAAGGCCACTATCGGTATGGGTGCGGACGTTCCAGTCATCCATCAGCGCCAGCTGTTCATCTGACTGATGCACCGCAATCGTCGGCCCTTCAGCGAGGATATTCAGATTCGCGTCGGTCACCAGCGTCGCGATCTCAATAATGCGATCGTGCGTGGGATCCAGGCCAGTCATCTCCAGATCAATCCAAATGAGGTTCTTTTCATCAGCACTCATGCTATTTTCCACCCTTCTCGCGTCATACCAGCGTGACTATATTCATCTAAAATAGCGTGTATCATAAAGGTTTTGCCCTTTCAGGGCGACCAGGAGCCAGCTCGATTGAGTAAAAATAAACTCTCCAAAGGCCAGCAGCGCCGTGTAAATGCAAACCATGAGCGTAGGTTAAAAACCTCTGCGGAGAAAAAAGATTTTGACGACAACCTGTTCGGTGACACCGCCGAAGGCATTGTGATAAGCCGTTTTGGCATGCATGCCGACGTAGAATCCGCCGAAGGAAGCGTTCACCGCTGCAACATTCGCCGCACCATTCGTTCTCTGGTCACGGGCGATCGTGTCGTCTGGCGTCCGGGTAAAGAAGCGGCTGAAGGCGTGACGGTAAAAGGTATTGTCGAAGCGGTGCATGAACGCACATCCGTTCTGACTCGTCCGGATTTTTATGATGGCGTGAAGCCGATTGCCGCAAATATCAATCAGATAGTGATCGTCTCCGCCATCCTGCCTGAGCTGTCACTGAACATTATCGATCGCTACCTTGTCGCCTGCGAGACCCTGGACGTCGAACCGCTGATCGTGTTGAACAAAATCGATCTGCTGGATGACGAGGGTATGGCTTTCGTTAATGAGCAGATGGCGATTTATCGCAAAATTGGTTATCGCGTATTGCTGGTGTCCAGCCATAAACAAGATGGTCTGAAGCCGCTTGAAGAGGCATTAACAGGCCGAATCAGTATCTTTGCCGGGCAATCCGGGGTGGGTAAATCCAGCCTGCTGAATAACCTGCTCGGCTTGCAGAACGAGATCCTCACCAATGAGGTTTCTGATAACTCAGGTCTGGGTCAGCACACCACTACCGCGTCGCGGCTGTACCATTTCCCGCACGGCGGCGATGTGATTGACTCCCCCGGAGTACGCGAATTTGGTCTCTGGCACCTCGAGCCGGAACAAATCACCCACGGATTTGTCGAATTCCATGACTATTTAGGTCACTGCAAATACCGTGACTGCAAACACGCGAATGATCCAGGCTGTGCGCTTCGCGAAGCGGTTGGTAAAGGTGAGATTTCTGAGATCCGCTTTGAAAATTATCACCGTATTCTGGAAAGCATGGCGCAGGTAAAAACGCGTAAAAACTTTTCTGATACCGATAGCTGACTAATAAGCTAAGCATCGCCAGAATAGTCCCCTTTTTTATGGATCTGGTGAATAATCCCGGATCAGGAACGACAAAAAAATGGCCTGGAGGCTATCTTGTTAAACTCATTTAAACTTTCGCTTCAATACATTCTGCCCAAACTGTGGCTCACTCGCCTGGCGGGTTGGGGCGCAAGCAAGCGTGCAGGCTGGCTGACCAAACTGGTCATCGATCTGTTCGTGAAGTATTACAAGGTCGACATGCAGGAAGCCCAAAAGCCGGACACGGCCAGCTACCGCACATTCAACGACTTTTTCGTGCGTCCCCTGCGCGAGGATGTGCGCCCGCAGAACACCGATCCCAACGTGCTGGTGATGCCTGCTGATGGTGTTATCAGTCAGTTAGGTAAAATCGATAACGACAAACTGTTGCAGGCCAAAGGCCATTATTTCAGCCTCGAAGCCCTGCTGGCAGGCAACTATCTGATGGCGGATCTGTTCCGTAACGGCTCCTTCGCCACCACCTATTTGTCACCGCGTGATTACCACCGTGTGCATATGCCGTGCAACGGTATCCTGCGCGAGATGATCTATGTGCCGGGCGATCTGTTCTCGGTGAACCATCTGACCGCGCAAAACGTACCGAACCTGTTTGCCCGTAACGAACGCGTCATTTGCCTGTTTGATACGGAATTTGGTCCCATGGCGCAGATTCTGGTCGGCGCCACCATTGTGGGCAGCATTGAAACCGTTTGGGCAGGCACCGTCACCCCGCCGCGCGAAGGGATTATCAAGCGCTGGACCTGGCCTGCTGGTGAAAACGATGGCGCGGTGGCCCAGCTGAAAGGCCAGGAGATGGGTCGTTTCAAGCTGGGTTCAACCGTTATCAACCTGTTTGCTGCGGATAAAGTGCAGCTGGTTGAACATCTGCAAAATCTGTCGGTGACCAAAATCGGCGAGCCGCTGGCAACCTCCACGCAGACGCTGGTGACCCCGGAGACCAACCCGACAGAGCTGCCAGAAGAAGAACAAGCGGTAGAACACGAAGCCAGCCCGCTGGTTGACGATAAAAAAGACGAAGTTTAACCAAAAGGTACGCTGCTGTGCGCCTGATTATCATTTTTCTGATGGCCTGGTGCCTCAGCCTGGGGGCGCATGCTGCAAGCGCCCCCGACGCCAAACAAATCTCACAGGAACTGGAGCAGGCCAAAGCGGCGAAAGCGACACCGGATCAAACTGAAACGGTAGAGCTGCTCCAGGGCGCGCTGAACGCCCTTGAAGAGCGTAAAGGCTCACTTGAGCGTGCGGCGCAATATCAGGATGTTATTGATAACTTCCCCAAACTTTCCCGTACGTTGCGCTCCCAGCTGGAAAAGTTGCGTGACGATCCTAAATCGGTGCCGGCCAATATCAGTACCGACGCGCTAAATCAGGAAATTCTGCAGGTCAGTAGTCAGCTACTGGATAAAACCCGTGAGGCGCAGCAGGAGCAGGAACGCGCCCGCGAAATCAACGACTCCCTTAGCCAGTTGCCGCAACAGCAAACGGATGCCCGCCGCCAGGTCAGTGAGGTGGAGCGACGTCTCAGTGGGCAATCCGCAGCCACTCCGCTTGCCCAGGCGCAAAGCCTCAGTGCCCAGGCTGAATCCGCCCGCCTTCGCGCACTGGTGGATGAACTGGAGCTGGGGCAGCTGTCGGCTAATAATCGCCAGGAGCTGGCGCGGATGCGCTCTGAGCTGGCGCAGAAACAGGCCCAGCAGCTGGATGCCTACCTTCAGGCTTTGCGCAACCAGCTCAATAGCCAGCGCCAGCGTGAAGCCGAACTGGCGCTGGAAAGCACCGAGCTGCTGGCGGAGAACAGCGATAACCTGCCGCCAGGCATCATTGAGCAGTTTAAAATTAACCGTGAGCTGTCCAAGGCGCTGAATCAACAGGCCCAGCGCATGGATCTGGTGGCCTCACAGCAACGGCAGGCCACCAATCAAACGCTGCAGGTCCGTCAGGCGCTGAACACGCTGCGCGAGCAATCACAGTGGCTTGGCGCGTCGAATATGCTCGGTGAAGCCCTGCGCGCTCAGGTCGCCCGACTGCCGGAAATGCCGAAACCACAGCAACTGGATACCGAAATGGCCCAGCTGCGGGTGCACCGTATGCGTTACGAAGATCTGGTCAACAAGCAGCCGCAGTTACGGCAAATTCGCCAGGTTGATGGCCAGGCGCTCACCAGTGAACAGAGCCGGATCCTCGAAGCCCAGTTGCGCACGCAGCGGGAGCTGCTCTCCTCCCTGTTGCAGGGTGGCGATACGCTGATTCTGGAGCTGACCAAACTCAAAGTCTCCAACAGTCAACTGGAGGATGCGCTGCGGGAGGTGAATGAAGCCACCCACCGCTATCTCTTCTGGACCGCTGACGTCAGCCCAATGACCTTCGCCTGGCCGCTGGAAATCGTGCAGGATCTGCAAAGGCTTATCTCGCTGGATACCTTCAGCCAGTTGGGTAAAGCCAGCGTGATGATGGTGACCAGCAAAGAGACATTGCTGCCGCTGTTTGGCGCGCTGGTGCTGGTGGGCTTTAGCCTGTATTCGCGCAAGCATTTCACCCGTTTTCTCGAGCGCTCCAGCGCCAGAGTCGGCAAAGTCACCCAGGACCATTTCTGGCTGACTCTGCGAACTGTCTTCTGGTCGATTCTGGTGGCCCTTCCGCTTCCGGTACTATGGGCAACGCTAGGCTATGGATTACGCGAAGCCTGGCCATACCCGCTGGCGGTCGCGATTGGCGATGGCGTAACCGCCACCGTGCCGCTGCTATGGGGGGTCATGATCTGCGCCACCTTTGCCCGCCCGACCGGACTGTTTGTCGCCCACTTCGGCTGGCCGCGCAGCCGGGTGGCGCGAGGGATGCGTAACTACCTGATGAGTATCGGCTTTATTGTGCCGCTGATCATGGCGCTGATTATGTTTGATAACCTGAATGACCGGGAATTTTCCGGTTCTCTGGGGCGCTTATGCTTTATGCTGATTTGCGGCGCGTTAACCGTTGTGACCCTTAGCCTGAAGCGGGCCGGTATTCCACTGTATGTCGACAAGAGCGGCAGCGGCGACAATATGGCGAACCGCCTGTTGTGGAATATGCTGCTCAGTGCGCCCCTGCTGGCGATGCTTGCCGCCGCAGTGGGCTATCTGGCGACCTCGCAGGCGCTGCTTGCGCGTCTTGAAACCTCGGTGGCGATTTGGTTCCTGCTGCTGGTGGTCTATCACGTTATACGCCGCTGGATGCTGATCCAGCGCCGTCGTCTGGCCTTTGATCGCGCCCGTCACCGTCGTGCGGAAATTCTCGCCCAGCGCGCCAAAGGCGAAGAAGATACGGCGCATGCCACCAGCACCGAGGGATCGGTGGAGATCGACGAAAAAGAGCTCGATCTGGATGCCATCAGCGTGCAGTCATTACGCCTGGTACGCTCCATACTGATGCTGATCGCGCTGCTGTCGGTAATCGTCCTGTGGTCAGAAATCCATTCAGCCTTCGGCTTCCTGGAAAATATTTCACTCTGGGATGTCACCTCCACTGTCCAGGGCGTGGAAAGCCTCGAGCCGATAACCCTGGGGGCCGTGCTGATTGCCATTCTGGTCTTTATCATCACCACCCAACTGGTGCGCAATTTTCCGGCGCTTCTCGAACTGGCGTTGTTACAACATCTGGATCTCACCCCAGGCACCGGCTACGCCATTACCACCATCACTAAATACCTGCTGATGGTGATTGGCGGACTGGTGGGCTTCTCGATGATCGGCATCGAATGGTCAAAACTTCAGTGGCTGGTGGCGGCACTCAGCGTCGGTTTAGGTTTTGGTTTACAGGAGATCTTCGCCAACTTTATCTCTGGCCTGATCATCTTGTTTGAGAAACCGATCCGTATTGGCGACACCGTGACAATCCGCGATCTGACGGGAAGCGTTACGAAGATCAACACCCGTGCGACGACGATCAGCGACTGGGATCGCAAAGAGATCATCGTGCCCAATAAGGCGTTTATCACTGAGCAGTTTATTAACTGGTCGCTGTCGGATTCCGTCACCCGTGTGGTACTGACAGTACCGGCGCCGGGTGATGCGAATAGCGAGGAAGTCACACAAATCCTGCATACCGCAGCAGAACGCTGCTCGCTGGTCATTGATAACCCGCCGCCGGAAGTGTTCCTGGTGGATCTCCAGCAGGGGCTTCAGTTGTTTGAGTTGCGAATTTACGCCGCGGAAATGGGCCACCGTATGCCGCTACGTCACGAAATTCATCAGCTGATTCTGGCGGGCTTCCGTGAACACGGTATCGATCTGCCATTCCCGCCTTTCCAGATGCGACTGGAAAGCCTGGATGGCCGCAAAACGGCGCGCACATTGACGTCAGCAGGAAGAAGCAGTCGCCCGGCGGGTAGCCTGTAGAAGAAAAATACCCGCACAGACGATCCCCTTGTATGTTTAAAGTCACTTCAGTTACCCGCCACCAGGCGGGTACACTGCTACCGTGTTTGACCTGATGCCACAGCCCGTTAACCCTCTGGGTTTTCAAGCCCGCGGGAGAGCTTATGGCGTGGCATCAGTTTTCCTGTAAACCCGAACAGCTGCC